>NZ_JBVJHZ010000060.1:0-24999 GCF_055586545.1 Glycomyces sp. NPDC050141
CCCCCCCCCCCCCCCCCCCCCCCCCCCCCCCCCCCCCCCCCCCCCCCCCCCCCCCCCCCCCCCCCCCCCCCCCCCCCCCCCCCCCCCCCCCGCGCGCGTATCGGCTGATCCTCGTGCGTCAGGGCGTCAACCCCATCTGCCGCATGAACTCCGATTCGTCGAAGTACAAGTGGTGCTCGGTGATCTTGCCGTCCTTGACAACCGCGATGTCGCAGCTGCGGAGTCTCACCTTCTTCCCGGTGGCCGGGATCGTCTCGCCCGTGGGCGTCTTCATGTCCCCGGTGTTCGTGCCGATGAAGTACCCCTCGTCGACGGCCCTCCCGTCGGATTCGAGCTTCATGATGTGCTCGTACGTGCCGTCCGGGAACGCGTCGATGAACTGGTGCCAGTACTCGGCGATCTTGTCGTGGCCCTTCACCATGCCGGCGTCGGGTGTCATGACGACGGCGTCGTCGCTGTACAGGTCGACGGCCGCCTCGACGTCGTGCATGCCGACGGCCGTCTCGGTCATCCGGTCCAAAACCTCTCTGGCCTGGCCCATTGCCCTCACCTCCTCAAACCCGATTATTCTTCGCTACTGGCGAGTTCGGTGCCGTTCAGCTGTAGTGCTGGAACTCGCCCCACAGGCGGCCCCAGGGCCGGACCGGGCCCTCGCAGACCGCCACGACGGCGCCCTGCTCCTCGTTGTCGACGCCGAGCCCGTTGTCGAGCTCGGCGGCCGCCTCGCACGACGCGAAGAACGACCGCAGCTCGTCCAGGTCCAGGCCCACGGTGACGACCGTGTCGACGTCCGCAGGAGGCGGCCCGTACCGGTGGAGCTCGTTGTGGCCGCTGAAGACCGGCGGCAGGTCCTCCCCGTACCGGACCAGCGCCCCGGCCTCGCCGTAGTTCGCGGTGACGACCGCCCCGGCCTCAGGCGTCGCGGCGACGACGGCCTCGACCTGGTCCGTGTACGCCTGCCAGCCGACCCCGTCGGGCACCGAGCTGTTCATGTCCGGAATCGGCGTGCCGCCCACGACCCCGACCGGGAGCAGCGGCAGCGCGACCAGGGCCGAAATCGCGCTGTTGAGCGCCACCCCGGCGACCAGCGCGACGCGCCGTCCCCGCGTCGCCGCCCACGCCGCGACCGGGACGCACCCGGCCGCGTACAGGGCCACGACGAGGCCCATCGGATAGTAGAACTGTCCGCCTGTCGCCAGCGTGATCACGAGCAGGACCGGGTACGCCCAGGCCAGCGCCCGCACCGGCCGCCATTCGGGCTTGCGCAGGAGCGCCCCGATCCCCGCGGCCCAGACCGGCACGAGGAACAGCCCGAGCAGCAGGAACTGGAAGGGCAGCAGCAGGATGCGGTTCTCCGCGCCGTCCGTCTCGTTGATGGCCGAGGCCATCTCCAGCTGCGGCCAGCCGTTCAGGGCCTGGTAGACCAGGTTCGGCGAGCCGATCGCGAACGCGAGGGCCGCACCGGCCCACAAGTGCTGCGAGGCCAGGGCCTTGCGCGGCCCGACCGCGAGCAGCGCCAGCCCGAGGCTCAACAGCAGCAGCACGACCAGGTGCTTGTTGTACAGCCCGATCCCGGCCGCCGCGCCGACCGCGAGCCACCACCGCGGCTCCCGCAGGAGCGCCCGCACCGCGAACAGCAGCGCCGCCGCCCACACGAGCAGGTCGACGGAGTTCGTCGACAGCTGGTGCCCGAACGCCAGCGCGACCCCGGCGAACGCCAGGCCCCACACGCACAGCGCCTGCGCGGCCCGGCCGCCGCCGAACTCGCGCGTCAGCAGCGCCGCGATCCACAGCACTCCGGCCATGCACAGGATCGAAGGGAACCTGAACGCCCACAGCGAGTCGCCGAGCAGCGCGGTCGCGGCCTTCCCGAGCAGCGGCGTGAGGGGCGGCTGGTCGGCGTAGCCCCACGAGGGCTCGAGCATCCGGAAGTACAGCTCGTCGCGGTGGTAGTCGTAGCGGCCGTTGAGGAGCGCGAGCACCGCCGCGAGCGCGGCGGAGGCGGCGACGAGGTGGGCGCGGAACAGGGGAGGGGGCTGCATGGGCGGGCCTTCGCAGTCGGGGGTGGCCCTGATACTCCCGCAGCGGACCGGCGCGCGCAACCCGCGCGGCCGTCCCGGAACGGCCGGGACGATGAATCCGCGCCGCCCGCGTCGTCTCCACGGTTAGCATCCGGACACGACTAGCTAGGAGCCGACATGGACTTTCCGCAGGCCCTCGACCACACGTTCACCGCGCCTATCGAGAAGGACGGCGCGTTCGCGACCTACCTGACCGTGCCCGGCTCGGCCGAGCTGCTCGGCACCCGCAAGGCGGTGAAGGTGACCGGCCAGATGGACGGCCACGAGTTCGCCGCGACGCTCATGCCCTCCGGCTCGGGCCCGCACTGGCTCCCGGTCCGGGCGGCCCTGTGCAAGGCCATCGGCAAGAGCGCGGCGGGCGAGGAAGTGACCGTCCACCTGGCGCAGCGCCTCACTTAAGCCGCGTCGATCCGCGCGAAGTACGCGTCGACCAGCGGCTTGCCGATCCCGGTCATCCACTGCTCGAACGTGACCAGGCCCGGGTGGACCTCGCGCAGCGCCGCGATGTCGACCGGGATGCGGTGGTCGTTGATCAGCGCGATCATCTTCGCCGTCGTGGGGCTCTCCTCCGCGATCTTCTCGACCGGGATCTCCACGTACGGCACCTCGCGCCCGACGATGCGGCCGATGAGCGCGGCCTTGTCGGCCTGTGTGAGGTCGTCCCCGGCCAGCTCGTACACCTTCCCCTGGTGCCGTTCGGGATCGGCGAGGGCGATCGCGGCGAACGCGGCGATGTCGGCGGCGGCGATGAGCGGCTCGAAGGTCTCGGCCCGCAGGGTCGAGACGAGCGCGCCGTTCTGCAGCTCCCGGAAGGAGTCGAACGTGTTCTCCATGAACGCGGTCGGCCGCAGGATCGTCAGCGACACCCCGCTCTCGCGGATCGCCTGCTCGGCTTCGGCCTTGCGCTGCAGCATGTCCATGTGCGGCTCCAGCGGGCCGCCGACGCCCACCGACGAGGAGTGCACGACATGCGTGACGCCAGCGTTCTGCGCTGCGGCCCCGATCTTCGCGGCGCTGCGGGCCTCGTGGCCGAAGTCGTGGCCGTACGGCCCGCCCTCGTAGGCCCCGGCGTGGACGCTGAAGACGCCGTAGGCGCCCGCGACGGCCGCGTCGAGCGAGTCCCGGTCGTCGAGGTCGCCCGCGACGACCTCGGCCCCGGCCTCCTTGAGCGCCTTGGCCTTCGCGCTCTCGGGGTCGCGGGTGAGGGCCCGGACGTGCCAGCCGTCGGCCAAGAGGCGGGCGGCGACGGCACCGCCCTGGCGGCCCGTCGCGCCGGTAACGAGGACGGTCTTCTGGGATGCAGGCATGGGTGTTCCTTTCGATGGCGGGGTGCGCCGACTACTATCGGGAGCGGCAACCCGGTTGATGAAACGGAACACTACACCCGTTTAAGCGAGCCCACGAGAGGGGGACCCGTGCCCGCAGTCGCACAGCGAGCGGAACGCTCCGACGCCCAGCGCAACCGCCAGAACGTCCTCGAAACCGCCGACCGCCTCTTCGCCGAACGCGGCGCCGCCGTCTCCCTCACCGAGATCGCCGCCGCCGCAGGTGTCGGCGCGGGCACCGTCTACCGCCACTTCCCGACCAAGGACGCCCTGCTCGCCACCGTCCTCGACCAGCGGCTCGGCCAGCTGGGGGAGTTCGGCGAGCAGGCCCTGGCCATGACCGACCCCGAGACCGCGTTCTTCGCCTACCTGCGGTTCATCACCGACCAGGCGCTGGCGAACCGCGCGATCTGCGAGGCGCTGGCCTCGCGCGGCGACTGGCAGGAGCCCTCGAAGCTGTCGGGCCGCTGCGTCATCGACTCGCCGCTCTCGACCCTGCTCGCACGGGCCCAGCGGGCCGGAGTCATCCGCGCCGACCTCGACACGGGCGACGTGCGGGCGCTGCTCGCGGGCTGCACGACCAGGGCCGACGATCCCGAACGCGCCCAACGCCTCCTGGGCGTCATCGGGGACGGCCTCCGCGTGCAACGAAACCGCGAGATCCGTAACGAAACCCCGAAGCTTCCCGATCTTCGTAACGAAACGAAACGGAACTGCCCGGTCTGCGGCGACCCGCTCCCCGAGACCGCCACGGGCCGCCCGGCGAAGTACTGCTCAGCGGCCTGCCGCCAGAAGGCGTTCCGGGAGAAGCGCAAGACTGCGTGATCACAGGGCCTTCCCCTGTGGCAACCGGTCGCCTAGGATCAGTCCCGCATCTGCCGAGACCACCCCGAGGAGGCCGCATGGCCCGCCGATTCCCGCAGCACCGCATCCGCCCGGTCACCCGCCTCGACGGCCTCTGGGACTTCGCGTTCCTCGGCGACGCCGAGCCCGGCTCGGTCGACCTCGACACCATCGCCTTCGATGACGCTATGGCCGTCCCCGGCTGCTTCGACGCCACCCCGAAATACGCGGGCAAGCGCGGCCTCGCCGCGTACCGCACCTGCGTCATCGCCTCGGAAGGCCTGCAGCGCTTGGTCTTCGACGGCGTCCAGCACTGGTGCCGGGTCTACTGGAACGGCGAGCTGATCCGCGAGCACGCGGGCGGCTTCACGCGCTTCTGGGCCGAGACCGAGTCCGCAGGTGGCGAAGCGGAGGTCACCGTGCTCGTCGACAACCGCTTCGGCGACCGCTCGCCGCTCCACATGGAGCACTTCGACTGGTACGCCTACGGGGGCATCTCGCGCGGCGTCGAGCTCCACCGCCTCGAACCGCTCCACATCGGCGGCCTCAAGATCGACACCCTCTCGGTCGCCGAGCGCCGCATCAAGGTCCGCATCGACTACGCCGGGGCCGGTACGGCCGCGCTCGGCATCGAATGCGACGGCCGCGTCCTGCTCGCCGAATCCGTGGACCTCGGCGCCTCGGGCTCGCTCACCCGGGAACTCGAGATCCCTTGGGCCGCACCGTGGTCGCCCGCCGACCCGAACCTGAGCGTGCTCACCGTGCGCCTCGGCGGCGACGACCTGAGCGAGCGCTTCGGCCTGCGCGAGGTCCGCACCGAGAACGCCCGCATCACCGTCAACGGCGAACCCGTCGTCCTCAAAGGCGTCAACCGCCACGAGGCCCACCCGCAGTTCGGGCACGCCCAGCCCGAGGCCCTCCTCGTCAACGACGTGCAGCAGCTCCAGGACCTCGGCTGCAACTTCGTGCGCGGCAGCCACTACCCGCTCGACCCGCTGTTCCTCGACCTGTGCGACGAGGCCGGCATCCTCGTGTGGTGCGAGTCGATCGGCTGGCAGTACCCGGTCGAGCACCTCACCGACCCAGGTTTCATCGAAGCGCAGCTCGCCCACATCGGCGAGATGGTCGCCGCGTCCCAGAACCACCCCTCGATCATCCTGTGGGGCATCCTGAACGAGTGCCCGAGCTGGTCCGACGAGGGCCACCCGGTCTACGCCCAGCTGCTCGGCCGTCTGCGCGAACTCGACCCGGAGCGCCCGGTCACCTACGCGAGCATCAACGCCCACGACGACAAGTGCTTCGACCTGGTCGACGTCGTCGGCGCGAACACCTACCCCGGCTGGTACTTCGGCGACGTGCCGGACATCCCCGGCGAGCTCGACCGGATCGCCGCGCACGTCGACGCCCTCGGCTTCGCGGACAAACCGCTCATCATCTCGGAGATCGGCGCGGGCGCGGTGCCGGGCTGGAACGACGCGCACGGGTCGCTGTGGACCGAGGACTACCAGGCCCGCCTGCTCGACACTACTGTCGGCCACATCCTCGACGGCCAGGACCGGATCTCGGGGCTCGCGATCTGGGTGCTCGGCGACTTCAAGACCACCGAGCTGCGCCGCATGGCCCTGACCCGCCCGCGCGGCGTGAACGACAAGGGCCTCATCGACGAGTACCGCCGCCCCAAGCAGGCGTACCGGACCGTCCAGGCCCACTACAACAAGCACTGACACGGTGAGGCCGCCGGACCCTGGGAGCGGTCCGGCGGCCGATCCCTCGGTTATGTCGTGAGCGAGTAGCTGTTGCAGTTGAAGTTGTAGCCGCCGGCCGAGGAGGTGATCTCCCAGCCGAACTGGATCTGGTCGATGCGCACGTTCGGCATCCGGCCCTGGTTGACCAGCCACTGGCAGTGCGCGGTGATGTTCACCGTGGAGGTGGTGGTCTGGGTGTGCGCCAGGAAGTTGTACACCGGGTTGGACCCGTTGTGGCCCTGGTAGTAGCCCCAGTTGCGGCCGCCGAGGGTGACGTTCTGGACGAACGAGCCGAGCGGGCCGACGTTCGAGGTCCACTTGGTCCAGATCATGATCTCGTGCGCGTGGCCGTTGCCCCACACGTCGTACGCGGTGTTGTACGCCAGGCCCGAGCCCGAGGGCACGGTGACGTTGTGCGAGCTGGAGACGTTCCCCATGCTGGAGACGGTGCGCCCCAGCGTGTAGGAGACGTTCGGGTAGGACTTGATGCCGCCGGTGTTCGGGTGGTTCGCCCACACGCCCCAGTTGGAGGCGCTGTTCGCCCAGATGGTCTGCGGGCCCGCGCCGGAGCCCCAGATGTTGTTGTAGAGCGTGTAGGCGCCGGTGGTCCAGTTCCCCCACTGCTCGGAGGAGGACCAGGTGGCGGCCTGTGCCGGGGACTGGAGGGCGCCGACGGTGCCCGCGGTGGCCAGGGGAGCGGCCAGCGCGGCGGTCAGGAGCGATCTGCGTCGCATGAAGGGCACGCCTTTCTTCGAGGTCATGGTTTCAGCCATCGGCATCAGAGGTTGACGGATGTCGATACGTTAATTAGATCATGCGACCAAATTAATGTCCAGATCCGAAACGTCCCGATTCCGCCGGCCCGCCCGCCCGACCGGAAACGCCGCTCCCGGGTGCGACCCCGGTCTCACCGTCCCGGCCAGTGGTGCGCACGGGCGGTTCGCGGTCGCCCAGGCCAGGCCCGCCACGTAGAATTCCGCCCGTGAAGACCTTCGAGCAGCTCTACGCCGAACTCGCCGACAAAGCCGCCACCCGACCCGAGGGATCGGGCACCGTCGCCCAACTCGACGCCGGCGTCCATGCCATCGGCAAGAAGATCGTCGAAGAGGCGGCCGAGGTCTGGATGGCCGCCGAATACGAGTCGGACGAGGCCGCGGCCGAGGAGATCTCCCAGCTCCTCTACCACCTCCAGGTGATGATGGTCGCCCGCGGCATCAGCCTCGACGACGTGTACCGGTACCTCTAAACAGCTTCTGAAAGGCCCATCCGCATGCTCCGCATCGCCGTGCCCAACAAGGGTTCGCTCTCCCAGGGCGCCACCGACATGCTCACCGAGGCGGGTTACCGCCAGCGCGGCTCCAGCCGCGACCTGCAGTCCCTCGACACCGCCAACGACGTCGAGTTCTTCTACCTGCGCCCCAGCGACATCGCCACGTACGTCGCCTCCGGCGACCTCGACCTCGGCATCACCGGCCAGGACCTCGCCGTCAACTCCGGCGAGGAGGTCGAAGAGGTCCTCGCGCTCGGCTTCGGCCGCTCCACGTTCCGCTACGCCGCCCGCCCGGGCACCGTGGACACCGTCGCCGGGCTGGACGGCAAGCGCATCGCGACCTCGTTCCCGGGCGTCGTCCGCTCCGACCTGGAGAAGCACGGCGTCAAGGCCGAGATCGTCAAGCTCGCGGGCGCGGTCGAGAACGCGATCGCCCTCGGCGTCGCCGACGCGATCGCCGACGTCGTCGAGACCGGCACGACCCTCAAGCAGGCCGGGCTCGCCGTCTTCGGCGACCCGATCATGCGCTCCGAGGCCGTCCTGGTCCGCAAGCCCGGCAACGGCCAGAACCCGGCCGTCGAGCAGCTGCTGCGCCGCCTCCGCGGCGTCCTCGTAGCCCGCTCGTACGTGATGCTCGCCTACGACGTGCGCGCCGAACTCCTCGAGGCCGCCGTCGAGCTGACGCCCGGCATCGAGTCGCCCACGGTCTCCCCGCTGCACCGGGAAGGCTGGGTCGCGGTCCAGTCGATGACCGAGCGCGCCGACCTGCACCGGGTCATGGACGCCCTCTACGAGATCGGCGCCCGCGGCATCCTGGCTTCGAACATCGACGCCTGCCGGCTTTAGGCAAAACGCAGGCGCCTGCCTGCTCTAGGCAATACGCAGGCGCCTGCCGGCTCTGATCAGCTGAGCCGCGGCGCTTCCAGCGCCGCGGCCGCATCGGCCCGCACGCGCAGCTCGGCGGCCATCGCGACGGCCTCTCGGACGTCGCGGTGCGCCGCCTTCGCCGTGTGGCCCAGGCCCCCGGCCGTCATCGCGTGCACCGTCGCGAGCCCCTGCATCCGCTGGAGCCGCCCCTGCACGACCCGCACCGACTGGATGCGCGCATACGGCACGGCCACATACGTGTTGACCCACCAGCCGTGCCGCACCACGAACACCTTCTCGTCGAGTGCCGCACCGGTCCGCTTCCAGCGCAACGGCATCCGCCACCGCGCCCGGCGCGGCGGCCGCTCGACCGCGAAGTGGGCGGGCAGCTCGGGCACCGCTTCGGCCGCCACCGTGGCGACCTCCGCCGGGCCGCCGACCGGCAGCGCCGTGGTCGACCTGACGACCGACCCGCTCTGCTGCGCCATCGCCGCCGTCCACACTTCGACGCGCCGCCAGTCCTTCTGCCGCCACATGATCGGCTCGTCGAAGGCCACGGCCGTCACCCTGTCCACCGGCACCGTCTCGTGGCTCGTGTCCGTCAGGCCCCGCTCGATGAGCAGGTTCCCGCCGTCGCGGGTGATACGGAACCGGCAGTTCCGCAAGAATCGGTTCACTGTCGCCACAGTGCTCTGCAGGTACCCGAACAGCGCCGGGGCGAAGAAACCGAACCACAGCGCCGTCGCCACCCGCGTGAACCCGAAGATCGAACCGGTCACCACGAACGCGGTCCCGAAGACCAGCAACGCCGCCAACTGCACCGGCAGTGCCTCCAGCAGCGACGCGACCGCCAGCTTGCGCACCGTCACCGGCGGCACCAGCGTCGGCGGACCGGTCGGTTCCTCCTCAGCGGACGCCTCCGGCGCCTCGGTCCGCGGCTTCGCCCCGGGCCTGCCCGCGATCGACAACAGCTCCGCGCGCAGCTCCAGCGCCCGGTCGTGCTTGAGGTACGCGAGCCGCGCGTCCGTCCCGTCGCCGCCCGCGACCTCGATGTTCAACTGCGCCAAGCCGAACACGCGCGCCCGCAAAGGCCGCACCAGGTCCACCGACTGCAGCCGCTCCAGCGGCACCGTGCGATGGCTGCGCGTGAACACGCCCCCGTAGATGTGCAGCTCCCGGCCCCAGATCACGAAGCCCCGGTACTGCAGCGCGATCAGGCTCGCGATGCCGCCCACGACCGCCGCCGCCACGGCCGCGTACACCGCGAACAGGAAGTTCCGCGACGTGAACATCTGGATGCCCACGGCCGCGGCGGCCGCGGTCAGGAACCGCACGCTCTCCAGCAGCGGGGTGAGCGGGTGCAGGCGCTGGCGCTGCATGCCCTCGGGCGGCGCGCTCGGCAGGTACGGCATGGGGCCGTACGGCGCGGGCGCCAGCGGGGGAGCGGGCTCGTCGCCGTCGTTCACAGGCCCTCCCGGACCTCGGCGGCGCGGACGGCGAGCCGGTCGCGCAAAGCAGCCGCTACATGCGGGTCGAGCCCGGGCACTTCGGTGGTCGAGCCGAGCGCGGCGGTGCGCACCTGCACGGTGGTGAGGCCGAACATCCGCTCGATCGGCCCGGCCGAGAGGTCGATGAGCTGGATGCGGCCGTAGGGGACGATGCTCAACCGGCGCGTCAGCAGCCCGTGCCGCACCAGCAGGTCCTGCCCGCGTTCGGCGTAACCCCAGGTCCGCACGGTGCGTGCGACCGCGAGCGCCCGCAGGCCCGCGAACACGACGTACCCGCCGAGGGCCCACAGCAGCCCGTCCCAGCCGAGCCAGATCGTCAGCGGGACGGCGGCGACGACCGCCAGGATCAGGAAGTTCAGCAGGCTCCGCAGCACCCACACCGTGCGCAGCTGCGGCGACATGGGCTGCCATTCGATCCCGTCCGGCCACAGGTCCCACACCGGGACGGCTCTCGCGTTCATCGCTCGATCATTCCACGCCCGGTCATGCCAACCTCTGCGTCTCGCAAGGGAATCCGCGCACAGTGAGGTATTCGCGGAGGGTCGGCTCGTGCTCGTCGCAAGCGGCCCAGCGCTTCACGCGGTCGGAGGTGTGGATGCGCGGGTTGCGCCACAGCAGCATCCAGGTCGCCTGGTTGCGGCAGCCGCGCGACGAGCAGATCGGCGCCTCTACATCTGAAGTCACAGCGCGATTGTCCGCCAGGTATCGGCTCATCCGGTGCGGGGCCACACCGCTGTGTCGATGAACGCTTCCACGGCCTCGATCACGTCGGCCATCGCGTGCGCCGACTCCACGAGCGGCCGCCCCCGGATGAACATGCCGTGGTCCGCTCCGGGGATCTCGCACACCTCCCCGGGCAGTTCCCGCGCCAGCGCGGTGTTCCACGCCGGGTCCGCCGTGCCGCCCACGAGCAGGTACGGGGCGGTCGAGCGGCGCAGGGCCTGCACGATCGGGTAGTGCTGGAGGAACGGCGTGAACCAGATCGCGGGCAGCCCGTGGTGGGCGGCGAGGATCGCGGCGGCCGTGCCGAGCGATTTGCCGATGAGCAGCGGCGGGTCGTCGTTGTGGACCCGGTCGAGCACGGCCTCGGTCTGGTCGCACACGCCGTCGATCATGGCCTGCTCGTCGGCGGCGAGCCGGTCGACGCCCTGCCACACGAGCGGATAGGTATGGGCGCCACGGGACTGCAGGGCCACGTGCGTGAACATCAGCAGCGGCCCTTGCACGCTGTAGTTGCGTCCGGGGAGGAGCAGGGCCTGGCGGCGGCGGGGCATGTGGGGAATTCTAGTTGCCGTGGGGCCGGATGCGCCTCCCCCGGAAAGCCGGTGCCGCCTCCTCCGGGCAGCAAAAGACCCGCACGACCACGGGGGAAGTCGTGCGGGTTGGTGAAAGCATAGCGCTCCGACATTTCGCAGCAACGGATTGAATCCGCGCGGCGTGTCACGCTCCTGGGCAAATACCGCCTTACCGTTTGCCGCCACCACGCCGTGGCAGTGTAGACCCCCTGTGCCGCAAGGGGTTCGGTGAGAACTGTCGGGTTCCTGACAAATTGCGGTGCGGGCGCGCCGCACGGGTCCGTGCGGCCCCCTGCCATCCTCGAACGGGCGAATTAGTATCGACGGCACAGACCGAACGCGCGTGAAGGAGACGACATGGGATCAGCCGACGCCGACCGTTCGACCGGGAGCTCCACCCCGGCGGAGAACGCCGCCCTGCTGGAGAAGGCGCTGTTCGAGATCAAGAAGGTCATCGTCGGCCAGGACGCCCTCGTCGAGCGCATGTTCGCCGCGCTGCTGGCCCGCGGGCACTGCCTCATCGAAGGCGTGCCCGGCGTCGCCAAGACCCTCGCGGTCGAGACCATGGCCCGCGTCGTCGGCGCCGACTTCCAGCGCATCCAGTTCACGCCGGACCTCGTCCCGGCCGACATCGTGGGCACCCGCATCTACCGCCAGTCCTCTGAGGCCTTCGACGTCGAGCTCGGCCCGGTCTACACCAACTTCGTGCTCGCCGACGAGATCAACCGCGCGCCCGCGAAGGTCCAGTCCGCGATGCTCGAGGTCATGGCCGAGGGCCGCATCTCCATCGGCGGCCAGACCCACGTGCTCCCCAAGCCGTTCCTGGTCATGGCCACCCAGAACCCGATCGAGCAGGAAGGCGTCTACCCGCTGCCCGAGGCCCAGCGCGACCGCTTCCTCTTCAAGGTCAACGTCGGCTACCCCACCGACGCCGAAGAACGCGAGATCGTCTTCCGCATGGGCGTGGACACGCCCGTGCCCGAGCGCATCCTCGACACCGACGACCTCCTGCGCCTCCAGCAGGCCGCCGACGGCGTGTTCATCCACAACGCCCTCGTCGACTACGCCGTGCGCATCGTCATGGCCACCCGCAACCCCGCCCAGGCCGGGCTCGGCGCGATTGCCCGCCACATCCAGTACGGGGCCAGCCCGCGTGCCTCCCTCGGCCTCATCCGCGCCACGCGCGCCATCGCGCTCCTGCGCGGCCGCGACTACGCCCTGCCGCAGGACCTCGACGACATCGCGCCCGACGTGCTGCGCCACCGCCTCGTCCTCTCCTACGACGCCATGGCCGACGGCGTGGTCACCGACCAGCTCGTGGGCCAGCTCCTCGCCGCCGTCCCGGCCCCCACCGTCAGCCCCCGCCAGGACGCCGCGCCGCGCAGCCCCGAACCGCTCCAGCCGCAGCAGCCGGGCGCCTGGTGAGGACCGCGGGACCCGTGGAACACGACCTCCGCGCCCTGGACCGCCTGCAGCTCAACGTCACCCGCCGCCTCGACGGACTCCTGCACGGCGACTACCTGGGCCTGCTGCCCGGGCCCGGCTCCGAGCCCGGCGAGGCCCGCGAGTACCGCGCCGGAGACGACGTGCGCCGCATGGACTGGCCCGTCACGGCCCGCACCACCGTGCCGCACGTGCGCACCACGATCAGCGACCGCGAACTCGAGACCTGGCTCGCCGTCGACCTCTCCCCGAGCCTGGACTTCGGCACGGTCGGCATGCTCAAACGCGAACTCGCCGAAGGCGCCGTCGCCGCCTTCGCCTACCTCGCCGGGCGCGGCGGCAACCGCATCGGCGCCGTCGTCACCGAAGGCGGCCCCGCCAAAGCCATCCCGCCCCGCCCCGGACGCGGCGGCGCCCGCTCGCTCCTGCGGACGGTCACCACCCTCCCGCGCGGCGAAGGTGCCCACGGCGCCCGCTTGCCAGCCGTAAATTTGCAGAGCAACTTGGCCGAGCTGATCGACAAGACCCGCCGCCACGCCCGCCGCCGCGGCCTCGCCATCGTCATCTCGGACTTCCTCGAGGACGAAGACAACCCGAGTGACTGGCCGCGCGAACTGCGCCGCCTCGCCGTCCGCCAGCAGACCGTCTGCGTCGAGATCATCGACCCGGCCGAACTCGCCCTCCCCGACGTCGGCGTGCTCGACCTCATGGACCCCGAGACCGGCGCGACCGTGGAAGTCCAGACCGGCAACGCCCGCTTCCGCGCCCGCTACGCCGAGGCCGCCGCCGAGCAGCGCCGCCGCATCGCCGACGGCATCCGCTCCGGCGGCGCGGCCCACCTGCGCCTCTCCACCGGCTCCGACTGGCTGCGCGACATCGCCGCGTTCATCGCCCAGCGCCGCCACCTCGCCGCCTACCGCTAGGGGGTGTCTGGTGATCCCGAACGGCCTGCATCCGGCCCATTTGCCCGCTCGCTTCGTTGTCGGGCCTTCGAATACAACCCCGGTATTCGAAGACCCTTCCGCCTTGCGAGCGAACAAATGGACTCGGATGCAGTCTCGCCCGGAATCACCAGACACCCCCTAGCGCCGCCAAAGCCAACCGACTCAAGGAGAACCGTTGATCCGCCTGCTCGAACCGATGTGGCTCCTGGCGCTCATCCCCGTCGCCGCGCTCGCCGCGGTCTACGTCTGGGCCCAGTTCGCCCGCAAGCGGATCGCCGTCAGGTTCGCCAACGCCTCGCTCCTGGCCAAACTCGTGCCGAAGGTCCCCGGCTGGCGCCGCCACCTCCCGGCCGGGCTCCTCGTCATCGCCCTCGCGGTCCTCGTGGGCGGCATGACCCGCCCCGCCGTCGACGTCGACGAACCCCAGGAACGCGCGACGATCATCCTCGCCATCGACGTCTCCCTCTCGATGATGTCCGAGGACGTCTCGCCCACCCGCATCGAGGCCGCCAAGGAAGCCGCCGCCGGGTTCGTCAACGACCTGCCCGAGCAGTACAACGTCGGGCTCGTCTCCTTCGCCGGGTTCGCCTCGGTCAACGTGCCGCCCACCAAGGACCACGCGAGCGTCGCCTCCGCGATCCTCGGCCTCAACCTCGCCGAGGCCACCGCCACCGGCGAAGCGGTCTTCGCCTCGCTCCAGGCAGTGCAGCAGGTCCCCGCCGACGAGTCCGGCACGCTCCCGCCCGCGCGCGTCCTGCTCATGTCCGACGGCTACCGCACGGCCGGGCGCACCGTCGAGGAGGCCACCGAGGCCGCCTCGGCCGCGAACATCCCCGTGTCCACGGTCGCGTTCGGCACCGACGAAGGCGTCATCGAACTCGACCAGGAGCTCGTCTCGGTCCCCGTCGACCGCGAAGCGCTCGCCGCGCTCGCCGAAGGCACCGGCGGCAACTTCTACGAGGCCGTCTCCGCCGAGGAGCTCCGCTCGGTCTACGAGGACATGGAGTCCTCGCTCGCGCACCAGACGATCGCGCGCGACATCTCCCAGTGGTTCATCGGCACCGCGATGATCCTCCTGTTCGCGGCGGCGGGCCTCAGCCTCGCCTGGACCTCCCGCCTCACCTGAGCCGTGAGTCGAGTGCCACACCGTGCGTGAAGGCCCCTTCGCTCCCGAAGCGGCCCGTCGCTACGATCGTCGGTGGCTTCATACAAAGAAAACTGAGGAGATCAGACAATGGCGCGCACGGTCCTCGTCACCGGAGGCAATCGCGGGATCGGTCTCGCTATCGCCCAGGCATTCGCGGCCCAGGGTGACAACGTCGCCGTCACCCACCGCGGCACCGGCGCCCCCGACGGCCTCTACGGCGTCCAGTGCGACATCACCGACACCGCCTCGGTCGACGCCGCGTTCACCGACGTCGAAGCGAAGCTCGGGCCCGTCGAGATCCTCGTCGCCAACGCCGGGATCACCGACGACACCCTCCTGCTCCGCATGAGCGACGAGCAGTTCGAGCGGGTCGTCGACACGAACCTCAAGGGCGCGTGGCGGGTCGCCAAGCGCGCCTCCTCGAAGATGCTGCGCGCCAAGTTCGGCCGCATGATCTTCATCTCCTCGGTCGTCGGCCTCTACGGCAACGCCGGGCAGACCAACTACGCCGCGTCCAAGGCCGGCCTGATCGGCCTCAGCCGCTCGATCACCCGCGAACTGGGCTCGCGCAACATCACCGCGAACGTCGTCGCCCCCGGCTTCGTCCAGACCGACATGACCGACGCGCTCCCCGAGGCCCAGCGCAAGGCCTACCTCGACTCCATCCCCGCCAAGCGCTTCGCCACGGCCGAGGAGATCGCCGGGGCCGTCACCTGGCTCGCGGGCGACAACGCCGCCTACGTCAACGGCGCGGTCATCCCCGTCGACGGCGGCCTGGGCATGGGCCACTAGGCCAAGCAGATTTTCAAGCACGAATAACGACGGAGGAACACATGTCTGGATTCTTGGACGGCAAACGTCTGCTCATCACCGGGGTGATCACCGAGCAGTCCCTCGGCTTCGGTGTGGCCAAGTACGCGCAGGAGCAGGGCGCCGAAGTGGTCCTCACCGGCTTCGGGCGCATGTCCCTGGTCGAGCGGATCGCCAAGAAGCTCCCCACCCCCGCCCCCGTCATCGAGCTCGACGCCACCGACCCCGAGCAGCTCGCCGGGCTCGAGGCGAAGGTCCGCGAGCACGTGGACGGCATCGACGGCGTCCTGCACGCCATCGCCTACGCCCCGCCGTCGGCGCTCGGCGGGAACTTCCTCAACACCCCGTGGGAGGACGTCGCCACCGCGCTGCAGGTCTCGACCTTCTCCTACAAGGCCCTCGCCATGGCCTGCCTGCCGCTGATGGGGAACGGAGGCTCCATCGTCGGCCTGACCTTCGACGCGAGCCAGGCCTGGCCCGTCTACGACTGGATGGGCGTCGCCAAGGCCGGGCTCGAGTCCGCCAACCGCTACCTCGCGCGCGACCTCGGCCCCAAGGGCATCCGCGTCAACCTCGTGTCCGCGGGCCCGCAGCGCACCATGGCCGCCAAGTCCATCCCGGGCTTCGAGGCCTTCGAGAAGGCCTGGACCGAGCGCGCCCCGCTCGGCTGGTCGCTCACCGACTCCGAGCCGGTCGCCAAGGCCTGCGCGGCGCTCCTGTCCGACCTCTTCCCGGCCACCAGCGGCGAGATCCTGCACGTCGACGGCGGCTTCCACGCCGTCGGGGTCGAGCGCACCGAACAGTAGGAGCCGCCATGAGCATGAACGACTCTGCTCAGAATAGATATGACGCAGTCCTGCTCGTCTCCTTCGGCGGTCCGGAAGGCCCTGGCGACGTGCTGCCCTTCCTGCGCAACGTCACCCGCGGCCGCGGCATCCCCGACGAGCGCCTCGCCGAGGTCGCCGAGCACTACTACCACTTCGGCGGGATCTCGCCGATCAACCAGTGGTGCCGGGAAGTCCTCGACGCGCTCCGCCAGGAGTTCCGCATCAGCGGGATCGACCTGCCGATCTACTGGGGCAACCGCAACTGGCCGCCGATGCTCGTCGACGCGGTCACCCAGATGACAGGCGACGGCGTCAAGCGCGCCCTCGCGCTGTGCACCAGCGCCTACGGCTCGTACTCCTCGTGCCGCCAGTACGTGGAGGACATCAACGCCGCGCGCGCCGCCGTCGGCGACACCGCACCGGTGATCGACAAGATCAGGCACTTCTTCGACCACCCGGGCTTCGTCGGCGGCTTCGCCGCGCAGCTCAAGGGCAGCCTCGGCGAGATCGAGGACCAGTCGAAGACCCGCGTGGTCTTCACCGCCCACTCGATCCCCGACGTCATGGAGGAGTGCTCGGGCCCCGAAGGCGCCCGCTACTCCGACCAGGTCGCCGAGGCCGCCGGGCTCGTCGCCGAGCACGCCGGCTGGACCGGGCCCTTCGACGTCGTCTGGCAGTCCCGCTCGGGCCCGCCGTCGATGCCGTGGCTCGCGCCCGACATCAACGACCACCTCAAGGTCCTCGCCTCCGAAGGCGTCGACACCGTCGTGGTCAGCCCCGTCGGGTTCCTCTCGGACCACATCGAAGTGCTGTGGGACCTCGACAACGAGGCCAAGGACACCGCCGCCGAGCTGGGCCTGCGCTACCTCCGGGCCGGCACGCCCGAGGTCGGCGCCGACATCGTCGGCATGTTCCGCGAGCTCGTCGCCGAACGCGTCCAGGGCGCGCCCCTGCGCCGCCTCGGCAAGCTCCCCGTCTGGGACCCCACGGTCGAGGGCTGCTGCCCCGCCCGCAGGCCCCCGGCACCGGAGAAGCACCGGACCCGCTAGCCAATCGCGCCTCTGAGAACCACAGGGCCCGCGTCCCCACCGGGACGCGGGCCCGCACCGTAGTCACCGCAGGTGGCTTCCGCATGACATGCTTGTGACGTGGAACCCGTCTTCTATTGGATCATCGCCGCCGTGGTCCTCGGCGCCATCGAACTCTTCACCGGCACCCTGGTCCTCGCCATGGTCGGCGTCGGCGCCGTCCTCGCCGGGATCGGCGCCGCCCTCGGCGCCCCCTTCTGGCTCCAAGCGGTCCTCTTCGGGGCCGGCTCCATCGCCTCGATCCTCGGACTCCGCCCCTTCCTCAAACAGGCCCTCGAAAGCGACCGCGGCGCCGACCAGGCCCACCGCACCTTCGGCACCCGCGCCCTCGAAGGCGCCGAAGCCCGCGTCCTCGAAAAAGTGGACGTCAGAGGCGGCCTCGTCGAGATCGAGGGCGCCAACTGGACCGCCTTCCCCCTCGAACCCGACCAGTCGCTGGAACCCGGCGACACCGTGACAGTGGTAGAAATCAAGGGAGCCACCGTCATCGTCTGGAAGCAGAGCTAACTGGTAACGGCTGTATAGCCTTTCCGAAAACTGAAGAACGAGCCAAGTGAAAAGCCCACCGATCCCAGACAATGGAGGCTGAGACACCATGGATCCCGTAGGCGTACTGCTGCTGATAGTCGCGATCTTCTTCGTCATCGTGCTCTTCCGCTCGATCAAGATCGTTCCGCAGCAATGGAACTACATCATCGAGCGACTCGGCAAGTACCGCCGCACCCTGGAGCCCGGCCCCCGGCTCCTCGTGCCCTTCGTCGACAGCGTCCGCGCCAAAGTGGACCTCCGCGAGCGCGTCGTCAACTTCCCGCCCTCCGCGGTGATCACCGCCGACAACCTCGGCGTCCAGATCGACACGGTCCTGTACTACATCATCACGCAGCCCACCGCGGCCGTGTACAACATCGACGACTACCTCGCCGGCGTCGAGCAGCTCACCACCACCACCCTCCGCAACGTGGTCGGCTCCCTCGACCTGGAGAAGGCCCTCACCAGCCGCGAGGAGATCAACGCCCGCCTCGCCGCCGAGCTCGACAAGGCCACCGACAAGTGGGGCCTCAAGGTCACCCGCGTCGAACTGCGCTCCATCGAACCGCCGCTGAGCATCCGCGACGCCATGGAGAAGCAGATGCGCGCCGAGCGCGACCGCCGCGCCTCGATCCTCAACGCCGAAGGCACCAAGCGCGCCTCGATCCTCATGGCCGAAGGCGAGCAGCAGTCCGCCGTCCTCCGAGCCAAGGGCGAACGCGACGCCGCGGTCCTCCGCGCCGACGGTGAGGCCAAGGCCATCCAGACCGTCTTCGCCGCCATCCACAAGGCCAAGCCCACCGACCGCCTCCTCACCTACCAGTACCTCCAGACGCTGCCCACGATCGCCCAGGGCACCGCCAACAAGGTCTGGGTCGTCCCCGCCGAACTCACCAAGGCCCTCGGCGGCATCGGCAACGCCTTCGGCACCGACAAGTCCGACCTCGCCGAAGAGGAAGAGGTCGAGGTCGACACCAGCGCCCTCGAACTCGACGACTCCGCCCTCAAGGCCCTCGAAGCGGCCCAGCAGGCCGCCCGCGAGGTCCAGGACATCGGCGAAGGCAAGGAACCCGGGCAGCTCCCGCCCGCCCCGGCCTAGAACGTGACGCCCGGGGAGTCCGAGAGGACACCCCGGGCATCGCCGTTCCAGTAGGGGAGAATCACCGGGTGCCCGACGCAATCCACATCGAAGACCCCGAGGACGACCGCCTAGGCGACTACCGCGCCCTGACCGACCTCGCCCTCCGCACCCGCTTCGAACAGCCCCGCGGCCTCTTCATCGCCGAAGGCCACCAGGTCATCGGCCGGGCCCTGCGCGCCGGGTACCAGATGCGCTCCATGCTCATCGACGCCAAACGCGCCGACCAGCTCGCGCACCTCGCCGGGGACGCCCCCTGCTACACCGCCGGGCCCGACGTCCTCGAATCCGTAACCGGCTTCCACGTCCACCGGGGCGCGCTGGCCTCCTTCCACCGCAAGGAACTCCCGGCCCCGGCCGACCTCCTGGCGAGCGTCAAGCGCCTCGTGGTCCTCGAAGGCTTGAACAATCACACCAACATCGGAGCCGTCTTCAGGGTCGCCGCAGGTCTCGGCTTCGACGGCGTCCTGCTCGCCCCCGATTGCGCCGACCCGCTGTACCGGCGCAGCGTGCGCGTGAGCATGGGGGAGGTGTTCGCGGTGCCCTACGCCTACCTGGAGCCGTGGCCGAGCGGCCTCGCCCAGGTCCGCGACGCCGGGTTCACCCTCCACGGCCTCAGCCCCTCGCGCGGCGCCATCGACATCGGCCAGGTCAGCGCCGCCGAGCGTGAACGCCCGGCCCTCATGTTCGGCGCCGAGGGCCCCGGCCTGACCGCGGCCGCGCTGGACGCCTGCGACCGCACGGTGGTCATCCCCATGCACGCGGGCGTCGACTCCCTCAACGTCGCCGCCGCGACTGCGGTGGCCTGCTGGGAGCTCTCGCAGCCCACGCCCCGCTTAGAGGCTCACGGTGGTGAACTCGGACTCGCAGGGCGGCCCCCACGTGTAGGAGAACCGCAGGGAGTCCAGCTCCAAATGCGCGGCGAAGGCCGTATGCGTCTGCAGCTCAACAGGATCGGTCTCGACCGGATGCCTGCACAGCCCGAGCGGACCGCCCTCGTGGTCCCGCATGGAGGCGTGCAGCCGCTCTGTCGAGACCGGCGACTCCTTGGCGAGCAGCGTCTCCATCCGGTCGCAGCGGTGGTACGTGGAGACCCGGCCCGTCTCGAGCCAGCTCTCGTAGACCCCGAGCGCTTCGGGGGCCCGGAAGTGGTTGGCGTGCACCAGAGGCGAGGAGCCGTCCTGGTAGATCACCCGAGACCCGAGTGGCGAGGACTCCACGGTCAAGACCCCATCCGAAGCACTCCCCATGAAGAAATTCGACGAGCAGGCAGGCCGGGGCGCAACCGCATGCCCGACCGCCTCAGCCAGACTCTTGGACTGCAGCACCCGCTGCGTCCGAAGGTGCATGGGCACGGTGTCGAGCCGCCAGTCGTCGACCGAAGCGCCGAGTCCGTTGATGCACAGGCCGATCCCGGCGCTGTTGAGTCCGATCTTCGCACCGGCGACACCGGCCTCGGTGAATCCGATCACCGTTGTGCCGTCGTGCTCCCACTGCAGCAGGGCCCCTTCGACACCGGTGAACCAGTCCCAGTTCTGCCCGATGTGCGTGCCCGACTCGGCGAAGACGCCGTCGGCGCCGCCGAACGAGGTGCACTCGCTGCGGATGCCGTCGACCGTGGGCCGCCCGAACTCGCTCCAAGCGCTGTACAGCAGCTCGTACCGCGCGTTGAGCAGCGCGACATCCAGAAGATCCTGCCCGGACCCGGCGGCAATCCCGTCCATGGTCGCCCGGTAGTCCGCGTCGTACCGCGTGAACTGCTCGAGGAACCGCTGCGACCGCTCTGCCAGCTGATCCTCCGGCACCCCGGAGGTGAGCATCCGGGACCGGTACACCGCCACGTTCGCGGCGATCTCCTCCCGCAGCGCCTCGCCGTGCTGAAGCCCCATCTCATGGGGAGTGCCTTGAAGCCGCAGAAGCGGAAGAGAAGTCATGGATCTTATTGTGACAAAAGCAATACCGGGAAGCCAGCGACTTCTTCAGCGCCCCATCAGGGCCTGCTCGACCTGCGAGTAGTGGATGGTCCACCACTTCACGAGCCCGGTCTGGCCCGGCAGCAGGTGGTCGCACGCGGAGTTGTGCCGCACGTAGTGCCACTCGATGACCCAGTTGTCAGTCAGCCGGTCCCACCAGAGCTGGTGCGTAGCGAGCCCGATCTCAGGCTCCCCGACATCGAAAACGGACCGGTAACCCCCCGCGAACGCCCGAATCCGATCGCAGTCAAGCCCGCGCTCGTCCCCATAAGTGAAGTAGAACACCGCGGCCCGCGCCATCTCCCGCGCATAGGACGACACGACCAACCGGTCCCAGTCCAGGATCGCGGAGATCCGGTCGTCAGGTCCATGCAGGACATTGTGCGGATGCAGGTCGCCATGCGTGTAACCCGTGTACTGCGGCAACAGGTCCGGCGGCCGCCGATCTCCCAGTCGCACCAGCAGCCCGCGCTTCAACCGCAGCGTCTGCTCGGCGATGGCCTCGAACCCGGTCTTGTCGCCCCGCCCGGCGGCCACCAGCTCCAGCAGCCGGTCGACCTTCTGCAGGGCCGCCTCAGTAGTAGGCGGATTCTCAGCCTTGGGAGCCCGGTCCGCCGGAATCGAAGCGTGCAGCGTCCGGTGCAACCGCCCGATCACCGACCCGAGGTCCCTGCAGGCCTCACGTGACATGGACAACCCCGACCGGTGCCGTCCCCCGACCCACGGGAAGACCCCGAACTCCTCACCTTCCAGGAAGATGGTCGTCCGCCCGTCCCGACTGAGCACCGGCAGCACGACCGGCACCCCGGAGCCGCCCAGGGTCTGCAAGACATGGAACTGAAACTGCAGCTCAGGGCCGGTAACGTCCCGAAACAATTTCAGCAGGTACGAACCAGAGGAGGTATCGACCCGCCACGACCGGTTCATCAGCCCGGTCTGGACCCGCTGCATCTGGTAGACCTGCCCCAGATCCCAATGCGCCAACGCCGCGTCAGGGAGTCGAGGCGCGGTCACGGTCATGCCCCCAAGCCTAGCCGCCGCCGGCCCGCCCGCCCGACCGCGAACCCCCCCCTTGGCGGACCGCCCCGAGCGTCGTGTAAAGTTTCATCTCGTTGCCAGGGCGAACGAAAACAACAAACTGGCAGCTCAAACCAACTGCATATAAACTCACTGTGCACGCGCGAGTGGCGGAATGGCAGACGCGCTAGCTTGAGGTGCTAGTGTCCTATTATGGACGTGGGGGTTCAAGTCCCCCCTCGCGCACATCGGGTTTCATCTCTGAACCCATGGGTTTGTGAAAACCGTTTTCAGTGGCGGCGATCTTCTCCGGAAGGTCGCCGCCACTGGCGTTTCTAGGTCTGATGGTAGCGAGCAGCGGCGCGGCAGTCGGCGCGGCCTCGGTGTGCGTGGTGTGGATACCGTGGTGGTCGCGGTCGAGATAGAGGCTCGTGAAGCAGATCCGGTTGAGCGTCCTGCGGTCGGCGTCGGCGACGCGGCGGTAGACGGTACGCGGGTCGGTGAGGAACTCCAGCAGTGTTTCGACGGTCTGGCGGGCCTCGGTGGCCTCGGTCGCGTCGGCGGATTCGAGTTGCTCGTCGATGGCGGCTTTCTTGAGTCTGAGGTCGCGGATGCGGTCGGTGAGTTTGTCGGCGGGCCAGTCGGGGTCGCCGATCAGCTCGATGCACTGGTTCTCGGCGGCCTCGATACGGGCGCGCTCGCGCTTGAGTTGATCCCGCAGGACCTTCGACGTGGATTCCTCACTCGCCAGAACCGCGTCGAGGTGCGATCGAACCTCAGCGGCTTCAGCTTTCGTAATGGCGACGGTGGCCCAGTGGTTGATGACGTACTGCTCGACGGCGTCGACGGAGAACCGGGGCAGGTCGCATTCTTTGCGGTTGCGACCCAGGCACAGGAAGTAGAAGTAGTGGCGGCCCGTGTGGGACTTGCCGCGTTCGAGTGTCAGCAGCTGCTTGCACCGCCCGCACCGCACGAGGCCTTTCAGGTGGTGGTCCCATTTCCGGTCGCGGGTCCCCGCCTGGCGCTGGGAGTACAGCACCTCCTGCACCCGCGCGAACAGCTCGGCCGAGACGAGCGGCTCGTGGCGGCCCTCGTACTCGCGGTCCTTGTAGGGAAGCTGCCCGATGTAGTACCGGTCCTTCAGGAGGTTGCCAATGGCGTGGATCGAGACTGTCGTTCCGGCCGGGAACCGCTTCGTCGGCCTCGTCCGCAATCCAGCTGTTGTGGCGGCGTCGCGGAGCTGGCGGAACGTGTACTGCCCGGTCGCATACCGCTCGAACAGCATCGCGACGAGCGGCCCGCGTACGGGGTCGATGGCGACGGTGCGCACGGGCCTGCCTTCGACCTCCTCGGTGACGTTCAAGTATCCGAGGCGGGTGCGGGTCGGTGTCCCGCCGCGTTGGGCTTTGGCCTCCATCTTGTAGGCGATGTCGTCCCCGGCTGCCCGGGACTGGTACTCGTTGACCACGTCGAGGATCCCGGCGAGCATGTCCCCGGAGATGGTGTCGGCGGTCGGGTCCTTCACCGAGATGAGCGAGACCCCAAGGTCTTTCAACTCGCGGCGGGTCAGGGCCGCGTCGGCGGCGTTGCGGAAGATCCGCGACCGCATGTAGATCAGGATGACGTCCACGTCGCCTTGGGCGCGGACGCGTTCCATCATCTGCTTGAACCGCGGCCTGCGGTCGATCGACTTGGCCGACCGCCCCGGTTCCACATACTCGTCCACGACCGTCAGCCCGAGGTCGGCTGCGAGTGCGGTGCAGGCCTGTCGTTGGGTGGGGATGGAGTTGCCCTCGGGGTCGTAGTCGGTGTTGACCTGCTTGGGGTCGGAGACCCGCAGGTACAGCACCGCCCTCCCACCCCGCAGCTTCCCCGCCTCCATCGCCGCGATGTTCCTGGATGTCCTGCGTCGGGTCATGACACTCGCCTCGCCTTCGTCTCGCCAGTACGGTCGATGACGCCCCGCACCTGCTCGCCGGAGTCGGTCTCCCCTGCGCGGATCGTGATTCGGACGAGGGCTTCGGCCAAGCGGCGGGTGTCGATGCACTTGCGGCGCTGGCCGGTGACCCGGATCGGGCCGCCCGCGCCACTCACGCGAACCACCCGCCGATATAGGCGCAGGTCAGGGCGTCATCTGTGACCGTAGTGGGACTCCGGCGGGCCATCAAGCCATGCGGAGTGGGCCACCAGCGCGCACTCAGGCGCGCGGCGGCGGAGTCAGAGAAGCTGCCGATCGAGGACAGGGCAGCGTGAAGTGAAGCGGTGAAGGTGGGCAAGACGGGTGTCTCACCGGGTACCGCACGATGCAATCCAGACGGCCATCAACATTACCCGAATGATCACTGACCGTCAAGGGTTTGTCACGAATTTTTCCAATTGGCGGTTACCCGGAGCTGCTCATCGGGAGGGTGCGCGCACCCGGCCCCGGTTGCTGGGGGGGGGAACCCCCCCCCCCCCTCCGGCACTTCAGGTGATGTCGGCCGGGATCGGCGCGTCCAGGCCCATGGCGTGCAGGCGGGCGTAATAACCGTTTTGCGCCAGCAGTTCGCCGTGGGTACCGCGCTCGACAATCCGGCCATCGTCCATCACCAGGATCAGGTCGGCTTCACTGATCGCCTGTGGCTCCAGCTGGATGGCCTGGCGCTCAACGGCCGGATGACCATGGGCCTCAAGTAACGCACGCGCGGTGCTTTCAATCGGTTTGCCGACCAGTGCGGCAATACCGGCAGAGCTGACCTTGATATCGCAGCGACTGAGTGCGCCACGCAAAAGGCTTTCTGCGGTGGGACTACGGCAAATATTGCCAATACAGACAATCAACACTCTTTTAAACAAAGCACTATTCCCCGGGCCATCCATTACCCCATGAAGCGCTAACATCAACTTCATAACTTCACGGCAGTATTTATTACCATGGAACCCCCACTTCACCCAAAACTATCTCCGGACGAAAAATAACAACACCCGCACCAACCCGACGATTTATAACATTCATGCCTTTGCAGCCTCCACCGGCTTTAAATTACCTAACTACCGAGTTTCGCTATATATAGACAGAGGAAGTTTCATGAGCGCAAATGCCAATAAAGCCTGGTACCTGGTCCAGTGCAAATCCCGGCAGGACGAGCGCGCCGAGGAACATCTTCAGCG
>NZ_JBVJHZ010000061.1:0-21283 GCF_055586545.1 Glycomyces sp. NPDC050141
CCCCCCCCCCCCCCCCCCCCCCCCCCCCCCCCCCCCCCCCCCCCCCCCCCCCCCCCCCCCCCCCCCCCCCCCCCCCCCCCCCCCCCCCCCCCCGGGGCCGCCGTTCGTTCGCGCGGCCGCTACCGCACCAGGCCGCCCCAGGTCATCTCCGCGCCCGCGTGCCCGGTCTTGAACACCCACCAGGCCGCCAGCAGCAGCAGCGCGAGCGCCACGATCCCGATGATGAACATGACGACCTTGCGCCCCGTGGCGGCCGGATCGGACGCGCCCGCCGGAGCGGCCTCGCCGTCCTCGCCCGCAGCGGGCGCGGGCGCCCCGCCGTCTCGGGCGATCGCCGCTCGCCGGCCGCGGTCGAGACCGGCGAACAGGAACCACACCGGGACCAGGGCCACGAGTGTCCACAAGAGCCAGAACGCGTAGTCGTGGTGCTGCGATACCGGATCGGACCAGCCGTTCGGCTCGTTGTAGTCCGCGAGCTGGCGGCCGGTGACAATCGCGCCGAACACCGAAGCGGGCGTGATGAGCACGAGGGCCGCGACGGCCCAGCCGATGCGCTGGCGCAGCGGCGGAATCAGGAGGTAGCCGATGCCGCCCAAGACGAGCAGCCCGACCAGGACGATCGGCACGTGCACCACCAGCGGGTGCAGCGGGAGTTCGAGAATCGTAGGCATAGGGTTTATTGAACCCTAAACAATCACCAGCCGGAAGCTCCAGCAGAACTTTCGAAGAGTTCGACGTACCCCATCACGGCATCCGCTATGAGCTGCACCGCGATCGCGGCCAGCAGCACGCCCGCGATCCGCGTCAGGACCTCGATGCCGCCGCGCCGCAAGACCTTCACCAGGACGCCAGAGAAGCGCATCACCAGGTAGATCGAGATGTGGATGACCACGATCGCCAGCGCGATCCACAGATAGTCCACACGGGACGGTGCCTGCTGCACGAACAGGATCACGGCGACGATCGCGCCGGGCCCGGCCAGCAGCGGCGTGCCCAGCGGCACGAGCGCGATGTTCGAGGTGGCCGACTCCGAGGGCTCGTCGGCCTGGCCGGTGAGGAGCTGGAGGCTGACGAGGAGCAGCAGCAGCCCGCCCGCGCCCTGCAGCGCCTCGAGGTCGATGTGGAGGTAGTTGATGATCTGCTGGCCGAGCAGCGCGAACAGCGAGATCACGCCCAGGGACAGGAGCGTCGCCTGGAGCGCGGCCCGGTTGCGCTCGCGCTGATCCATGGTCCCGGTCAGGGCCAGGTAGATCGGCACGATCCCCGGAGGGTCCATGATGACGAAGAGGGTCACCATGACCGTCAGCAAGTATTCCACGCTGCGAGTATGTCAAGTCCGCTCGGTCACAGACCCGGTTTCGAGCGCGCGTGTTAGCTGTAGCTCAGGATCGGCATCACGGCGCCCTCGGGCGGTTCGAGTTCGGACAGCACCGGCTCCTCGCCGGACATGTCGATGAGCAGCCACGTGTCGTCGCCCTGGTCGCCGACGAGCTGCCAGCGGCCTAGCGGGTCGTCCCAGTAGTACGGCGCACTGTCGTACTGGGTCTGGTACTCCCCCAGGTCCATCTCCGCGGTCGGGTCGAAAACCGACTCGCCCGACATCGTCGCGATCGTAGTCTCGACGAGCGGGACCGGGTCGGCCGTGCCCGCCGGGGCACCCGCGGCGGCCGCGGCGAGCGACTCGTCGACTGTGTCCATGCCGAGCGGCCCGCACTGCTCCTCCTCACCGGCGGTACCGGCGGCGTCGAGGTCGGAGACGCAGATGTAGTTCGGGTCGGTCTGGTCGACGAGGACCGCGGTCTCGAATCCGGCAGCGCTCACCGATTCCAGGCCGTACTGGTACTGCTCGTTGAAGTAGTACGGACCGGAGCCTCCGCCGGAGACCGACTGCAGGTCGGCGCTGAACACGGCCGTGGTCGCGTCCCAGTTCTCCAGGGTGACGGCGTAGTTCGTCTGGAACCCGATCGGCTCCGCCTCCTCGTAGACGGAGACGTCGACCAGCTCGTACGCCTCCGCCGAGAGGTCGTCGTTCGGCGTGATCATGGCGAAGGCGTCCCCAGCGCTGTTGATCCTGGTCCCGGTGTTCTCCGCCGAGGGCTTCTCGATCTCGGTGACGTCGCCGTCGAAGCTGACCATCGACACCTGTGTCTCACCCTCGGACATATAGGAGCCGGTGAGCTTGTAGACGTCGTAGAGCGGGGTCTCGACGCCGAAGGAGATGCTGTCGCCGTTCGAGTCGAGCACGGTGTAGAAACCGTCGTCTTCCTGGATCAGGAACTCCATGCCGAGTTCGTTCTGCGCTTCAGCGGTGCTCGTGTCCGCGGCGATCACGCCGTCGCTTCCTTGGTCTGGCGCGCTCCATGGCTGCCACACGAACGCGGCGGCGCCGAGGACGAGCAGGCCCGCGCCGCCCGCGGCGGAGGCCACGCGCCTGCGGCGGCGAATGCGACCGGCACCGGCGATGGCGAGTTCGGCCAGGCCGGGGTCGTCGAACGAGGGCGCGGCAGCGGCCCGCTCGGCCAGCCCGCTGCGCAGGAGGGCCTCGATGTCGTCGCTCATGCCGCTTTCCTCGGTTCCATCGCCAGGCCGAGCGCTTCGGACGGCGTGCCGAGCCGTTTGCGCATGCCCGCGAGCGCGCGCGAGGCCTGGCTCTTGACGGTACCTACGGAGATCCCGAGGATGTCGGCGATCTGCTGGTCGGTGCGGTTCTCGTAGTAGCGGAGGACGAGGACCGCGCGCTGGCGCTTGGGCAGGACGGCGATGTGGCGCCACATGGCGTCGCGCACCGCGGAGTGCTCGGTGAAGTCGCGGGAGTGGTCGGGCTTGTCCTCGAAGACCTCGGTGGGCTTCTCGCGGTTGGACCGCTTGCGCCACCAGGAGGCGTTGGTGTTGTAGAGGATGCGGCGGGCATAGGCGTCGACCGAATCAGTCGTCCTGATCCGGCTCCACGCCAGGTAGGTCTTCGTCAAGGTCGTCTGCACCAGGTCCTCCGCTGTCGCCCAGTTCCCCGTGAGGAGATACGCCGCACGGTGCAGCGCGGCGGAGCGAGCCGCCACGTACTCGCGGAACTCCTCGTCCTGGGACGATTTGGTCTCGCTCACGAGTCTCCCTGGGGGGGTCGAAGAACAGACGACCTTACCCCGGCGGGCGGTTGCGCCACCGGGCGGAATTCTGCCAAGAGATGGGTGTTCCTGGCAACCGAGGGTCGGATACAAACTGAGTATACGAAGTAGGTGCAACCCTCTGGGTCCCGGCACCCTTTCCGGTGAAACGGGCCGTGACCAGGACGAAGAACACCCGCCGACAGTGTCGGCGGGTGTTCGTACGGTGATCGTTCTCAGGCGTCCGCAGACTTCGGGGCGGGCTCGCCTTCGGGGATGAGGTCCTCTTCGGGTTCGGCCTCGCGTTCGTCGACGGCCTCGGGCTCGTACATCTCCTCGCACATCTGGAGGTAGAGCTCGTTGGGGTTCGGCAGGTGCGGGACGTTGCGCAGCGCCTGGTCCTGGCCCGCGGACTCGATGATGAACTCGCCGTAGTTGAGCATGCGGCCCATGGGCGTCTGGGCGTACTTCATGTCGGTGACGCGGCCGAGCGGCATCATGGCGACCGAGCGGGTGATGACCCCTTGGATGAGCATGATCCGCTTGTTGGTCAGGATGAAGCGGTCCATGTACCAGTCGAGGATCTTCCAGCCGACGAAGCCGAGGATGGCCAGCCAGACGAGGACGGTGACCGTGACGGCGGTGCCGCGGCTCTCGTAGTCCGACTTCGTGAGCATGCCGGAGGCGAGGCCCATGATGAAGGTCGCGAGGGTGCCGACGACGTACCAGGGCATGAGGTGCACCCAGTGCCGGCGCCATTCGCCGCGGTACTTCTCGGTCGGGAAGAGGTAGCGGGCGGAGATCGGCGAGGGGACGTCGGGCACGGACGGGGCGCGGACGCCGCCGAGGAGGCCGCCGCTCATGGCGCCGGTAAGGCCGTCGTCGAAGCGGACGCCGTCGATGTCGCTGGCGGCGGTCGCGGGCGCGGACCCGGCCGTCCCCGGAGGGAAGCTGAACTCGCGCGTGGGGGATTCCGCACCCGGGGCGGGACTGTCGGAGGGGGCGCGGGGGCTGGGGGGTTCCAGCGGCTCGGTGTCCTTGTTGTCCCCCGAGCCGCCTGCACCGGAATCGGTCATAGTGCCGTCTCGATCAGGTCACGAGGTTCGTGAAGAACGCCGCGAAACCGTTTGCGGCATCGAGGATTCCGCCTGCGAGGTTCCCGACCACGTCACTGGCTTCGCCTGGCCTGAAGGCTACAAAGAACACCAGGAACGCAAGTCCGCCCCAAGTCAGAAACTTCTTCAACTTCCTCACCCCTCCCGTCAAGGGTCCTGGCCGATCGTTCGTCTGGCGCAGGCTGGCACGAGTCTACCGTACGAGCATGACTCGGCTTTCAGTTTTGTTCTGGGCCCCAACGGTGTGAACCGGGTGGCCCAGTGCCGGGATCAGCGTAACGCGGTGGTTCCACTTTTGCCCGACTCCGCCTATCTACCAGCGGATTCAACCTATTCGCTTGTACCTCCGGGAGCTTACCCCAAGTAACCTGCCATTGGCTCAATGTAGGCGCATAGCCCCCCTGGACCCCATGGAAGCGTCAGGTATCCGACACCGCGCGTTCGCGTACGCCCCCACGGGGAGCGGTGCGGCGACGCCTCGTGTCTGCAGCGCTGTCGCCTTCGGACCTCCCGAGCACGGGTGTGCTCCACTCCAGAGTGCCACCGGGGTACGACATTGTGTGGCCCCGAGGCGGTCGGATTCCCGACGAGACGCGCTATCTGGTCGGACGCTGCCCGGCAGCGCTATCTTGTCGGACGCTGTCCGGCAGCGCTATCTGGTCGGACTCTGTCCGAACACGTGTTCCCTCACCCAGGCGTGCATGGCGATGCCGCTGGCGACCCCGGCGTTGATGGAGCGGGTCGATCCGAACTGGGTGATCGAGCAGACCATCGAGCAGACCTCGCGGACCGGCTCGGAGAGGCCGGGGCCCTCCTGGCCGAAGACGAGGACCGCGTTGCGCGGCAAGGGGGTCGTCTCGATCGGGACCGAGCCGGGGAGGTTGTCGATGCCGACGACGGCGAGGCCTTCGGCGCGGGCCCACTCGACGAACGCCTCGACGGTGTCGTGGTGCTCGACGTGCTGGTAGCGGTCGGTGACCATCGCGCCGCGCCGGTTCCAGCGGCGCTTGCCGACGATGTGGACGGTCTTGGCGAGGAAGGCGTTGGCGTTGCGCACGACGGTGCCGATGTTGAAGTCGTGCTGCCAGTTCTCGATGGCGACGTGGAAGTCGTGGCGGCGCTCGTCGAGGTCGGCCACGATCGCCTCGCGGCTCCAGTACCGGTACCCGTCGACGACGTTGCGGCGGTCGCCCAGGCGCAGCAGGTCGGGGTCGTACCGCTCGTCTTCGGGCAGCGGGCCCTCCCAGGGGCCGACGCCGACCGCTTCGGGCGCGAGGTCGTCAGTGTCGGTTTGAGCGGGGCCGGGCTCGGCGGGGCCGGTCGGGTCAGTCACGCCGCCTATTGGAGCACAGGCGGCCCCGGGCGGGGCCCGGACGGGCGCTCGCGGGGGCCTGGCGGACACTGCCGGGAAGCAGAACGCCGCCCCGGCGGCTACGGGGGAAACCGACCGGGGCGACGCGTTGCATAGTAGCTCCCGGGTGCCTGCGATCGGGCACACACCTCACTGAATTCCCTTGCCGCGTAAGGAAATCGGGCTTTTGAGCGTCCCTTGTCACTCAGGTCTCGGTCAGCGCCGCAGGAAGGCCTTGAGCGCGTCAGGGTTGGCGAGGGCGTCGCGCGCGATCGCCTCCTCGGCGGGCACGCCCTTGAGGATCTTCTTGACCGGGACCTCGACTTTCTTGCCGCTGAGCGTGCGCGGGACGGAGGGGACCTGGCGGATCTCGTCGGGGATGTGGCGGGGCGAGAGCTGCTCGCGGAGGGCGGCGTTGATGCGGCGGCGCAGGTCGTCGTCGAGTTCGGTGCCTTCGGCGCAGGCGATGTAGAGCAGCAGCCGGTCTTGGCCCGGGTCGTCGAGGTGGACGACGAGGGAGTCGGCGACCCCTTCGACGGCCTCGACGACCGCGTAGAACTCGGCGGTGCCCATGCGCACGCCGCCGCGGTTGAGCGTGGCGTCGCTGCGGCCGGAGATCACCGCGGACCCGCGGTCGGTGATCGTGATCCAGTCGCCGTGGCGCCAGATCCCGGGGAAATCGGTGAGGTACGTGTCGCGGTAGCGGTGCTTGAGCGGGTCGCCCCACAGCCCTACGGGCATCGAGGGCATCGGCGAGGCGATGACGAGCTCGCCTTCGCGTCCGATCCCGGGGCGCCCTTCGGGGTCGAAGGACTGCACGTCGGCGCCCAGGCAGCGGCACGAGAGCTCGCCGCGCCAGACCGGGACGGTGGGCGCGCCGCCGATGAAGCCCGTGCACAGGTCCGTGCCGCCCGAAAGGGACTGGAGCTGTGCGGTCGCGCTGATCTGTTCGTACACGTAGTCGAAGCCGACCGCGGGGAGCGGGGCGCCCGTGGAGCCGATGCCGCGGATGAGCGAGAGGTCGGCCTCCTCCATGGGCTTGATGCCGCGCGAGCGGCAGGCCATGAGGAACGGCGCGCTCGTGCCGAAGTAGGTGGTGCCGGACTCCGCGGCGAGGCGCCACATCCCGGCCGGGTCGGGCGCGCCGTCGAACATGACGATCCCGGCGCCGACGATCGGCGCCGACACCAGGTAGTTCCACATCATCCAGCCGGTCGTGGAGTACCAGAAGAAGCGGTCGCCGACGCCGAGGTCGTGGTGGAGCGAGTGCATCTTGGCGTGCTCGATCGCCATGCCGCCATGGGAGTGGACGATGGCCTTCGGCAGGCCCGTGGTGCCCGAGGAGTACAGGATGTACAGCGGGTGGTCGAAGGTGAGCGGCTCGAACGCGACCCCTTCGTCGTACGCGCAGAAGCGGTCCCAGGTCTCGCCCTCGACTTCGGAGCCGAGGTACGGGAGGGTGACGACCGAGCCGAGGTCGGGGAGGCCGCGCACGACGCGGCGCAGGTCGGCGGTGCGGTCGACGGTCTTGGGGCCGTACTTGTAGCCGTCGACGGCCACGAGGACCTTCGGCTCGATCTGCGCGAAGCGGTCGAGCACGGCCTTGGCCCCGAACTCGGGGGCGCAGGAGGAGAAGACCGCGCCGAGGCTCGCGGTGGCGAGCATGAGCGCGTAGGTCTCGGGGATGTTCGGCATCCAGGCGGCGACGCGGTCGCCGCGGCGCACGCCGTGGGCGAGGAGCCCGGCGCGGGCGCGGGCGACGGCCTCGCGGAGCTCGCCGAGGGTCCACTCGACCGGTTCGCGGGTGTCGGAGTAGGCGCGCACGAGCACGTCGTCCTCGTCGACGCCGGGGGCGGTGAGGACGGCGCGGGCGTAGTTGAAGGTCTCGTCGGGGAACCACACGGTGTCGGGCATGGTCTCGTCGGCGAGGACCCGGTGCTCGGGGACCGTCTTGCCGAGGCCGAAGTACTCCCAGACCGCGCCCCAGAACGGGCGCAGGTGCTCGACGGAGTACTGCCAGAGGGCCGGATAGCCGGTGAGGTCGCGCTCCTCGCGGCGGGACAGCCACTGGCCGAACCGCCCGATGTTCGTCGTCTCCACCGCGTCCGGCCGCGGCAGCCACAGCACTTCGTTGGTCACGTCCGCCTCCCCGCTATCCACCTCAGTGTGGTCCACAGCACTATCGTGTCACGAGGAAGGCTCGGCCTGCCTTGCGGGGCCGCCCGTTTCGAGGAGTTCGTCCCTTATTCAGGGAATGGGAGCGAGCTCGTCTTCGATGTAGCGCTCGCGGGTCACGTAGAGCCCGGCGAAGAACAACACGATCGTGAGCGCCGCGATGAACCCGAACGGGACCGACCAGGAGCCGGTGAGTCCGTAGACCCAGCCGACCGCGAGGGGCCCGACCCCGGCGATGAGGTAGCCGCCGGACTGGGCGAACGAGGACAGGGCGCTCGTCCCGGCCGGGGTGCGGGCGCGCAGCCCGAACAGGGTGAGCACCAGCGGGAACACCGAGGTGCCGATGCCGAACAGCGCCATCCACAGCCAGGTGAGGGCGCCGCCCCCGGCGAGCCAGAGCCCGGCGATCGCGGGCGGGTAGCAGGCCATGAGGACGAGGAACACCGGGCGCGGGCCCCAGCGGACGGTGAGGATCGGGACGACCACCGAGACCGGGATCTGGACGATCGTGAGCAGGCCGAGCATCGAGCCCGCGGCGGCGGGCGCCATGCCGTCGGTGACCAGCATCGTCGTCGTCCAGCCCATGAGGATGTACGCGATCGCCGACTGGCAGCCGAAGAGCAGCAGCATCGTCCACGCCAGGCGCGAGCGGCGGACGCCTTCGAGGCGGCCGATCGGCGCGGCCCCGGCCGCTGCGGGCGCGGGCCGCCACAGGAGCCACGGGACGATCGCGACCAGCGCCGGGAGCGCCCAGACGGCCAGCGCGATGCGCCAGTCCCCCGCGAGGTGCTCTACGGGTGCGGTGGCGGCGGCCGCGACGGCGGTGCCGGCCGCGAGCGTCGTGGAGTAGGCGGTGGTCATGAGCCCGATGCGGTTCGGGAAGTAGCGCTTGACGATGACGGGCACGGCGACGTTCCCGACGGCTCCGGCGGCGAGCGCGAGGAGGCTGCAGAGGAGGAAGAGCGCGGCATTGGGGGCCCAGGCGCGGGCGATCATGCCGACGCTCATGACCAGGAGCGCGCCGGTGAGGAGGGCGCGGGGGCCGAAGCGGCGGGCGAGGCGCGGGGCGAGGGCGCCCAGCCCTGCGAAGGCGAGGACGGGGAGGGTGGTGAGGAGCCCGGCCACGGTCTCGGACATGCCGAGGCCGATGCGCAGTTCGGCGAGGATCGCGCCGACGCTGGTGACGGCGGTGCGGAAGTTGAACGCGGCGAGGACGACCCCGGCGACGAGCATCCAGCCCATGGCGACGGCGGCCTGCTTCGGCGGGACCGGAGGGTCGGCGGCCTCGGCGTGCGGCGCGGGGGCGGGCGTCTCGGTCGTCGTCACGCGGACGGCTCCTTCCGGGTGCGGGAGGGCGGGCGGGGTCCGGTGAGGGGGAACCGTGTCCAGCTGATGGGCGCACTCGTGATGCGCCTTGAGCTGCTGGGATAGGATGGAATCAATTCATAGGATGAATTGACAGCCTGTCAACGGTATCGCGACAGGTGTCTGCTTTAATCCTTCTAGTGTTGGGAAACACGCACCCCCCATGGCGGGCCCCCGCAAGCCATGGACGCTCCGGAGAGGTCAGGTCCGTCAGTGGCACTGCAGTCGACACGCAAGTCCGCCCTCGTCGATCAGGTGATCGAGCAGCTGCGCCAGCAGATCAGCGACGGCGAGTGGGGCCTCGGCTCGCGCATCCCCACCGAGAGCGAACTCGCCGAGCTCCTCGGCGTCGGCCGCAACACCATCCGCGAAGGCGTCCGCGCCCTCGCCCACGCCGGGCTCCTCGAGATCCGCCAGGGCGCCGGGACCTTCGTCGTCGGCCGCTCCGAAGTGACCGCCGCCGTCCGCCGCCGCATCGCCGCCAGCCCCGCCTCCGACGCCATGGAGGTCCGCCGCGGCCTCGAAGTCGAAGCCGCGCGCCTGGCCGCCCACCGCCGCGACGAAGCCGACATCACCCGCCTGCGCATCCTCCTCTCCGAACGCGAGGCCACGCACGAAGTCAACGACACCGAGTCGTTCATAGCGGCCGACATCGCCCTCCACCAGGCCGTCGCCGAAGCCAGCCACAACAAGCTCCTCGCCGAGCTGTACTCCGAGCTCGCCGAATCGCTGCGCGAGACCGTGCGGGCCGGGCTCGGGCCGAACCTCGCCGAAGAGCCGCACATAGACCATTCGCGCGCCATCGAGGCGATCATCGCCGGGGACGCCGACCTCGCCGCCGCCGAGACCGCCGCGTACCTGCGACTGCTCATCGACGACTGAAAGCCCTAACGGCTCACAGACCGCCCGTGAGCCGCTAAGAGAACCAGCTCAGGGAGATAGAGTCGGTACTGCCGCTCGTCTCTGCGTTCGAAGGAGTCCCCATGCGTCTGTCCGCCCGCGTCGACTACGCACTGCGGGCCGCCGTGGCCCTCGCCGGGTACGGCGACCGCTGGGTCTCGGCCGAGCAGATCGCCGAGGACCAGGGCATCCCCCGCAAGTTCCTCGAATCGATCCTGCTGCAGCTGCGCCGCGGCGGCATCGCCACCTCCAAGCGCGGCTCCGAAGGCGGCCACCAGCTCGCCCGCCCCGGCGACCAGATCAGCCTCGCCGACGTCATCCGCGCCGTCGACGGGCCCCTCGTCGGCGTCAGAGGCGAACGCCCCGAGCAGGTCCCCTACTCCGGCACGGCCGCCGCCATGACGAACGTGTGGATCGCCCTGCGCGTCTCCGAGCGCAACATCCTCGAATCGGTGTCCCTCGCCGCCGTCGCCGCCGACGACCTCCCCACCTCCGTCACCAAACTCCTCGAAGACCCCGACGCCTGGGTCATCCGCGACTGACGCGTCGGGCCGCCGCGGCGGGCCCGGCTCTGCCAGAATCGGCACGTGAAATTCCCTGACTTGGGGGCCTGGTGGGACCGCGTGCTCCTCGGGGCCCGGAAGCGGTCCAACCTGGTGGACCACGCCTGGCGCACCGGCGAGCGGTACGGCGAGGTCCACGGCGGGCAGCTGGCCGCCGCGATCTCCTACTACGCGTTCTTCGCGGCGTTCTCGATGTCGCTGCTGGCGCTGGCGATCTTCGGGTACCTGCTGAACTTCCCCGACATCTACGACTCGGTCGAGTCGTGGCTGTCCCAGAACCTCCCGGTGATCGACATCGGCGTGCTCGAGAGCTCCCGGAAGTCGGTCACGATCTTCGCGTCGGTGGCGCTCGTCGTCGCCGGGGTCGCGTGGGTGCAGTCGGTGCGGGCGGCGATCCGGCAGATCTGGGGGCTCGACGCGCAGCCGGGGAACCCGTTCCTGCGCTGGGCGATCGACTTCGTGATCCTCATCGGGATCTCGACGCTGCTGCTCATCACGATCGGCGCGACCGCCGGGGCCGAGTGGGTGCTGGCGGCGCTCGACCTCGACAAGGCCACGGGGAACCTCGCGCTCGTGGTGCGCGGCATCTCGGTCCTGGTGGGCCTCATCGCGAACGCGCTGCTGGCGATGGTCCTGCTGCAGGCCCTCCCCCGGGTCGTCATGCCGGTGCGGCGGGTCGTGTGGGCGTCCGTGGCGGTCTCGATCGGCATGGAGGTGCTGAAGACCGTCGGCCGCATCTACGTCCTGCACGTCTCCGACCGGCCCGCCTACCAGGCCGTGACGACCGCCGTCGGTCTCCTCGTGTTCCTGTACCTGTTCAACGTCATGATGCTCATGGCCGCCTCCTGGACGGCGACCTCGCTGCGGGGTAAGGCGATCGACCTGTACGAGCGGGTCTCCATCCCGTACGAGTCGGGGCGGCTCCACAAGCCGCAGACGGAGAAATGACGGCCCGGGCGATGCGCCCGGGCCGTCATCTATGCAGTCGGGTTACGCGGTGGCGCAGACCTGGCCGTTCATGAGGAACATGCCGGGGTCGTCCGGGTCGCCGGTGCCCTGGTAGCCGATCTGCCTGGTCTGGCCCGGCTTCAGCGGGTCGTTCCAGAAGGCCGGGTCGGCGCTCATCGCTGCGCCGTCCACAGTGATCTCACCGCCCCAGTCGTACGTGACCGACTCGACGCCGCCGGACTTCCACACCAGGTCCCACGTGGGGATCTCGGTGTCGCCGGTGTTGGTGACCTTGACCTGGACGACGAAGCCGTCGCCCCAGTCGGCGGCCACGCGGTAGTCGACCTCGCAGGACGCGGCCGCGTACGGCGCGGCGGCGGTGTCGCGGACCGGGCCGGAGACCACGGTCTCCCATTCGGGGGCGGCCATGTCGTAGCCGAGGAAGAAGCTCGGCCACGGCGGCTGGTTGTACGACACGTTCTGCCACGACACGGCGAGACGGTACTGCGGGTCGTTCATCAGCGTCGGCAGGGCGTAGTCCGACGCGATCGTGGTGGTGAACAGGCGCACGCCGTCGTTGGACTCCTTGCGCAGGACCACCTCCTCGCGCCAGTCGCCGATCAGGTCGCCGGTGAGCGCCGCGTTGCCCTTGGTGCCGTTGCTGGTGTGCACGCCCTCAGGGGAGAAGATCTCCTCCTGGGTGCCGGTCTCGTAGTTCCAGTCCGCGATGTAGGGGCGGATCGGGACGTAGTCGGCCTCGTTGAACTCGTGGTCGAAGATCTCGCGGCCGAGGTCGCCGTCCCACCAGAGCATCGAGTTCGCCGACGGGATGCTGTTGCCGATCAGGGTGCCGTCGGCGGCGTGGAGCTGGCCCTCGCGGGAGTTCCAGGCGCCGGTGGTCGACACGGCCCAGCATTCGGCGCCCGCGTAGTTCGGGTCGATGTCGCCGCAGGTGCCGCGCCCGGTGTCCTTGGTGCCCGGGATCGTCCAGAGCACTTCGGCGGTGTCGGCGTCGCGGAACGCGGCGGCCTTGTTCCCCGAGCAGGACATGCACTCGAAGGGGCTGAAGACCTCCAGGCCCTCATTGGACGGGTCGAAGTCGGAGACATGCAGCGCGTCGCCGTGGCCCAGGCCCGTCGAGTACAGCGGCGTCCCGTCGTCGTTGATGGTCATCGCGCCGAACACGATCTCGTCGCGCCCGTCGTTGTCGACGTCGGCGATGGACATCTGGTGGTTGCCCTGGCCCTGGTACTTCCCGCCCCAGCGGTCGGAGGTGAAGTTCCAGACCTGCGGCAGGTTGTCGCCGTCCCAGTTCCAGGCGGTGATCTCGGTCTTGGCGTAGATGCCGCGGTTGGTGATCAGCGACGGGTGCACGCCGTCGAGGTAGGCCACGGACATCATGAGGCGGTCGGCGCGGTTGCCGTAGCAGTCGCCCCACGAGCAGACGTCGCCGCGCACGGGAGCCCAGTCGGCGGTCTCCATCGCGGCCCCGGTCTGGCCGTTGAACACGGTGAGGAACTCCGGGCCCTGCAGGACGCGGCCGTCGGTGCCGCGGTAGTCGGCGGCGGCGTCGCCGATGACGGTGCCTTCGCCGTCCACGGTGCCGTCGGCGGTCTTCAGGGCCACCTCGGCCTTGCCGTCGGAGTCGAGGTCGTAGGCGACGAGCTGCGTGTAGTGCGCCCCGGCGCGGATGTTCCTGCCGAGGTCGATGCGCCACAGTTTCTCACCGGCGAGGGTGTACGCGTCGACGTAGACGTTCCCGGTGTAGCCGCTCTTGGAGTTGTCCTTGGAGTTGGACGGGTCCCACTTCTGGATGATCTCGTAGACGCCGTCGCCGTCCACATCGGCCACGGTGGCGTCGTTCGGCGCGTACGTGTAGGCGACGCCGTCGGGGGTGGTGCCGCCTTCGGGGCGGTCCATGTCGATGTCGAGGTACTGCTCGTCCCAGACCTCGAAGGCCTTGGTGTAGCCGGTCTCGACGCCTTCGGACACCGTGGCGATCCAGTAGGTCGCGTTCGCGGTGCCGCCCTGGTCGGTGAGGTTGGTCAGCTGCGTCGGCTCGGGCGTGATGAGCCGGCCGTCGCGGTAGACGTTGAACGCCAGGCCCTCGGGGTCGAGCGCGAGGCTGCGCCAGGACAGGAAGTTCCCGCCCTCGGTTGCGACGGCCACGGGGGCGCGGTCGAGGCTCTCGATCTGCTCGGCGCACTCGGTGCACGGCTCGTCGGGGCCGTCGCTGCCGCTGCCGGGGACGTCGCCGATGCGGGTGAGCTCCAGGCCGTTCAGGTGCCCGGTCTGGCCCGAGATGGTGATGTTGAGCTGGCCGTCCTCGACGGTGATGCCCTCGAAGTCCTTGGTGAGGATCGCCTTCGAGGCGGCGTTCGCCGCACCGTAGTCGACGCCTTCGAACTTCACGTTCACGCGGGCCGAGCCGACGTAGTCGCCGGTGATGAGGCGGGCGGTGTACAGGCCGTCCGCGACGTCGGCGGCGAACTCGTACGAGCCGCCGAACCAGGCCACGAAGTCGCTGCCGAGCGGGTCGGTCGTGACGCCGCGGTCGCGGTCGATCGCGCTGGTCATGTCGGTGATGAAGCCGTACCCGCGTTCGGCGGAGTAGACGGTGCCGCGGTTGACCTCGGTGTAGCCGGGGGCCACGGTCTGCGAGGCGGGACCGAAGTCGTACTTGAATCCGGCGGTGGCGGTCGTGACGGTGAGGGTGGACGACTTCTCGCCCTCGCCCTTGCCGTTGACGCCCGCGACGGCGAACTCGTAGGCCGTGTCCTCCTTCAGGCCGGAGACGCGGCCGACGCCGACGTTCGCGGTGGAGCCGAGGCGCCATTCACCGCCGGGCTCGCGGACGAAGACGCGGTAGATGTCGGCGTCCTCGGCGGCGTCCCAGTTGAGGGTCACGCTCGCGTTGGCCACAGTGGCGGCCTTGAGGCCGGTGGGCGCGGCGGGCGCGTTCGCCGGGGGCGCGACGTCGACGACGTGCTCGGAGAGCGGGAGGCCGAGCGTGGCGGTCTCCTCGGCGACGAGGCGGGCCATCTGGATCGCGCCGTACTCCTGGAAGTGCGTGTCGTCGGCGGTCCCGTTGGGACGGTTCGGGTAGACCCCGGCCGGGACGTGCAGGAACACCGACTTCGCCTCCTCGGGGCCGATCTCGTTGAGGTAGGCGCGGGAGGAGGCCGAGAGGTCGACCATGGCGACGCCGGTCTCCTCGTGGAGCTCGTAGACCTTGTTCACGTAGTCGCCGAAGGACACGTTGAACTGGCCGGTCTCGGCGTTGAAGCTGCGGCGCGAGACGGGGGTGACGAGGACGGGGATGGCGCCCTTGGCGATCGCGCCCGCGATGTAGTGGTCGCGCAGGTACATCTTGTAGTCGTCGGGGGACGTGTACCGCTCGGGGACCGAGGTGGTGGCGTCGTTGTGCCCGAACTGGACGAACAGGTAGTCGCCCGGCTGGATCTCGTTCAGGATCGCGTCGAGGCGGCCCTGCTCGATGAAGGAGCGCGAGGAGCGCCCGCCGATGGCGTGGTTGGCGATGTGGACGTTCTCGTCGAAGTACCGGTCGATCACCTGGCCCCACCCGGCCTGCGGCTCCCAGTAGGGGTCGTAGGTCTGGACGGTGGAGTCGGAGGCGAGGTAGACGGTGATCCCGTCGTCCTGGGCTTGAGAGGGGGCGCCCGCGGAGAGGACGCCCGCGAGCGCGGTGGCCCCGGCCGCCAGCACCGCTAGGGTGCGGCGCCACCGGGAGGCCGGAGGAGGAGTTGTGGGCCTCATGGTCACTTCCGTAGTGAGAGGAGGAGGGAGCTAACCGGGCAAGCGGGACTGAATCGTTTCAATCTATGGGCCGATTGCGGGGCAAGCGTTTACTACCTAGGGGACCGTACCGAGTGGATGCAGAAAAGTCAATACATGTCGATACGTGTTGAGACCCGGGGGCGCGGGCCCGCGGCGGCCGTGAGGGAGGCGCCGCGGACCCGCCGGTGCGGTTAGGGCCTGTCCTGCGAATCAGACCGGTCGTTATCCGGCCCGTTTGCCCGCTCGCTGCGTTGTCGGCCCTCCGAATACAACACCGGTATTCGGAGGGCCTTCCGCGGCCTCGGCGACGCTTGCGAGCCGTCAATCCGTGGAGCGAGCGAACAAACGGACTCGGATACCGCCGCTCCCTGATTCGCAGGACAGGCCCTAGCGGACGTGGGCGCCGAGCGTGCTGCCGAGGGCCTTGGCGCCCTCGGAGACCAGGCGGGCCATCTGCGTCGCGCCGTACTCGTGGAAGTGGGTGGAGTCGGCGAGGCCGTCGGGGTAGTTCGGGTACTCCCCGGCCGCCAGGTGCATGAAGACCTCGGCCTGGGCGCGGGCGGGGGTGATCGCGTTCAGGTAGGCGCGCGAGCGCGCGCCGAGGTCGATCGAGCGCACGCCGGTCTCGGCCACCAGCTCGCGGACCTTCGCGCCGTACGCCGCGAAGGACTCGTTGAACTGGAGGGTCGAGGTGTTGTAGTCGAGGCGGTTGACCGGGGTGAGCAGCACCGGGATCGCGCCCTTGGCGGTGGCCCCGGCCATGTAGTGGTCGCGCAGGTACATCTTGTAGTCGTCCGGCGAGGTGTAGCGCTCGGCGTTGCTGGAGTTCGCGTCGTTGTGCCCGAACTGGACGAACAGGTAGTCGCCCGGCTGGATCGCGTTGAGGATCGTGGTGAGGCGGCCCTGCTCGATGAACGAGCGCGAGGAGCGCCCGCCGATCGCGTGGTTGGCGATCCGCGTGTTCGCGTCCATGAAGACGCCCAGCTTCTGGCCCCAGCCGGTCATCGGGTAGGCCGAGGAGTTGTAGGTCTGGGCGGTGGAGTCGGAGGCGACGTAGATGGTCGGGGTGCCCGAGGCGGGCGCGGCGTCGGCGGGAACGAGCTTCCACTGCTGGTTCTGGCCGCCCGCGTTGTCGTACTGGGACAGGCGCGAGCCCAGGGCGATGTTCCACTCCCAGACGTCGAGGGCCTTGCCGGAGTTGCGGTTGACGAAGCGCAGCCAGGTGCCGTCGTCGATGATCTGCCACTGCTGGTTGGTGCCGCCGTTGCTCGCCCACTGGACGATGTCGGCGCCGTTGGCGGTGGACTTGGCGTAGACGTCGAGGGCGAGGCCGGAGTGGCGGGCCTCGATGCGGTAGTAGCCGGAGCCGGCGTCGACGAAGCGGAACTGCTGGTTGGTGGCGTAGCCTCGCTGGCGCTGGACGAGCTTGGCGCCGTTGGCGGTGGAGGCGCCGTCGATCTCGAGGGCGAGGCCGTTGTAGCGGGACTGGAGGACGTACCAGGTGCCGGGGGTGAAGGCCGCGTTCGCGGCGCCCTGGCCGAAGAGCCCGCCCGCGGCCGCGCCCGCGCCGAGCCCGGCGAGGAGGCCGAGGGAGCGGCGGGAGAGCTTGGCGCCGAAGGGGTCGGGATGGTCTGCGGGGTGGGACATGCGCGCTCCTTTGCAGGTGGGCACACGGCACTGAAACGATTCAACAATCGCGCGAATCGCGGGTCCCGCGAAGGACCTCGAGCGGTGCCGGGTGCGCCAAAGGTTTTACATAGTCATACATTTCGATGTGTTTTGGAGCATCGTAACCCCGAGGCAAACGTTCGCACAAGACCTGGATTCCCACCCGCCCAGGGGGCCTGCGGCGATCATCGCGCGCAGGTCCGACAGAAAAGCGGTTTCACGCAGGCAGGAGTGGCGCGAGTCTCGCCCTGGCCGCTTCGAGGTCGATGCCCTGGGCCGCGACCCAGGCGTCGTCGAAATAGGTGCTCCCGTAGCGCTGGCCCGAGTCGCACAGCAGCGTCACGATGCTGCCGCCGCGCCCGGCCTCGCGCATCTCCGCGATGATCGCGAGCGCCGCGACGAGGTTCGTCCCCGTGGAGCCGCCGAGGCGCCGCCCCAGCCGCTCGGAGGCCCACCGCACGCACGCGATCGACTCGGCGTCGTCCACTTTCACCATCCGGTCCACCAGGTCCGGGATGAACGAGGGCTCCACCTTCGGCCGCCCGATCCCCTCGATCCGCGACCCGCGCCCGCTCGCGGCCTCCGGGTCGTGCTCGCGCCACCCGTCGAAGAACGCCGAGTACTCCGGGTCGACCACGCACAGGTTCGTGGCGTGCCTGCGGTAGCGCACGTACCGCCCGATGGTCGCCGAGGTCCCGCCCGTCCCCGCGCCGACCACGATCCAGGCCGGGACCGGGTGCCGCTCGAGCCGCATCTGCTCGAACACGCTCTCGGCGATGTTGTTGTTGCCGCGCCAGTCCGTGGCCCGCTCGGCGTACGTGAACTGGTCCATGAAGTGCCCGCCGGTGTCGGCGGCGAGCCGCTCGGCCTCGGCGCACACCTCGCCCGCCTCGCGCACCAGGTGCGCCTTGCCGCCATAGGACTCGATGAGCGCGATCTTCGACGCGCTCGTCGACTCGGGCATCACGGCCGTGAACGGCAGCCCGAGCATCCGCGCGAAGTACGCCTCGCTCACCGCGGTCGAGCCGCTGGACGCCTCGACGACGGGCGTGCCCTCGTCGATCCAGCCGTTGCAGATCGCGTACAGGAAGAGCGATCGCGCGAGCCGGTGCTTGAGCGAGCCGGTCGGGTGCGTCGACTCGTCCTTCAGGTACAGGTCGACGCCCCATTCGGCCGGGAGCGGGAACGGCAGCAGGTGCGTGTCGGCCGAGCGGTTCGCGTCGGCCTCCACTGTCGTTATCGCCCAGTTGATCCAGAGCCGGTCCTTGGCGCGGTCGACGGAGCGCATCAATCCTCCAGTTCGAACGGGACGGGCTGCGGGCGGTCCTCCCACTTGGTCGAGAGGGTGATCGTGGTGCGCGTCTGCGCGACACCGGGAATCGCGCCCACGCGGTGGATGAGCCGTTCCAGATCGCCCATCTTGGGCACCCGCACCTTGAGTTGATAGCACTCGACGCCGGCGAGGAAATAGCACGATTCGATCTGCGGAATGGCGCGCAGCCGTTCGCAGATGTCGCGATGGTCGGCCGCGTTGTCGGGGATGATCCCGATGAGCGCGGTGATGCCGAGCCCGATGGCCTCGGAGTCGATCACGGCCTTGTAGCCGGTGATGACGCCGTTCTTCTCCAGTTTGGTGACGCGGTCCTGCACGGAGGGCGCGGTGAGACCGACCCGCCGCGCCAGTTCGGCGTAGGAGGTGCGCCCGTCGGTGCGCAAGAGGTTCACGATGGTCTGGTCGATCTCGTCCACTTGTCGAGGATAACCAGAGTTGCCACTTGCGCCCTGTGCCTACCTCATACCCGCGTAGTCCTAGAGCGTCAGATTCAGCTCAGAGCGCCGTTGACATACGCGTGGTACTTTCAGGCAATACCTACCAGCCGAAAGTATGTCCAAGAACTCATGGCAGGTTTGACTGAATAGTGGTGTAATGGGTTTAACGCACGAAGTGAGTCTTCATCACGGGGAGGAAGAAATCATGGAGACCGAGGACCGCCTACTCACACCTGGCGAAGTGGCCACGCTGTTTCGAGTCGATCCCAAGACCGTGACGCGCTGGGCCGCCGCCGGCCGGATCGGGAGCATACGCACACCGGGCGGGCACCGTCGGTTCCGCGAGTCGGAAGTACGGGCGCTGCTCGAAGGCGATGCGGGAGCCCAGACCACCTTTGAGTCCGGCAGCGCCCAGTTAGCACTCGCCCAGCCGTACCGAGCGGCCGCCTCAGCGACCGCGATTCCGTGAACTGAACGACCGTCCGGCACAAGCCGGTCCCGCGCAGCGCCCCACGTCCGCACACGGCCGAGGAAGGACGCGCCCGGTACCGGCTTTTCGCATGTTCGGGGCAGGCACGGCCGGGTCCGAAACGCTGCGGATCACTGAAGCCGCCGCCGCCGCCTGCGAGAGCGGGCGGCGGCGCCGGCTTTTCCGTGCCCGGAGTCCGCAGTTCCAAAGTGGAGTTGATTTGTTCCATTAAGGGCATTTGTTCACTTTTTGAAGTCGGGCCAATACCCTGAGTCGCCATCTATGCCGCCAATGGGAAAATTCTGGATTCTCCGGTATCGAGGCCCTTGACATCACAGTGAGACATAGGCAAACTTCGATGGGAAAGTTTGGGAGCGCTTCCGTGTCCACCCGGTACCCGCGGAGCCGTTCCCGAAGACGTCAAAAGCCCGACCAAGGGAAGGCACATGACACTCACTCGAAGGAAGCAGCGCCTCGGGGCGCTCGCGGCGGCGACGCTCGCCGCCGCCGCGGTCAGCACCGTGGCGCTGAACAGCGCCGGAGCCGAAGAGCAGGAAGCGGGCATCGCCCAGGCGAAGGTCGACAACCCGTACGAGGGCGCGCAGGTCTACGTGAACCCGCAGTGGTCCGCGAACGCCGCGTCCGAGCCCGGCGGCGACGCGATCGCCGACCAGGCCACCGGCGTGTGGCTCGACCGGATCAGCGCGATCGAGGGCAACGACTCCCCCACGACCGGCAGCATGGGGCTGCGCGACCACCTGGACGAGGCCGTGGCGCAGGGCGCGGACGTCATCCAGTTCGTCATCTACAACCTGCCGGGCCGCGACTGCGCGGCGCTCGCCTCCAACGGCGAGCTGGGGGCCGACGAGATCGGCCGGTACAAGAGCGAGTACATCGACCCGATCGTGGCGATCCAGAGCGACCCGGCCTACGCCGGGCTCCGGATCGTCAACGTGATCGAGATCGACTCGCTGCCGAACCTCGTCACCAACGTCTCGCCGCGCCCGACCGCGACCGCGAACTGCGACACGATGAAGGCCAACGGCAACTACGTCGACGGCGTCTCGTACGCGGCGGCCGAGCTCGGCGCGCTGCCGAACACCTACCAGTACCTGGACGCGGGCCACCACGGCTGGATCGGCTGGGGCGACACGAACCCCGAGTACGACAACTTCCACGCCTCGGCGGCCCTGTTCGGCTCGCTCATCGGCCAGAACGGCATGACGGCCGACCACGTGAACGGCTTCATCACGAACACCGCGAACTACTCGGTGCTGGAGGAGCCGTACTGGGAGGTCGACCAGAACGTGGGCGGCCAGGCGATCAACCAGAACCCGAACGTCAAGTGGGTGGACTGGAACGACTTCAACGGCGAGATCGACTTCTCGACGGCGTTCCGCGACGAGCTCGTGGCGAACGGCTTCAACGACAGCATCGGGATGCTCATCGACACCAGCCGCAACGGCTGGGGCGGCGCGGACCGGCCGACCGGTGCGTCCACTTCGACCGATCCGGTGACATTCGTCGACGAGTCGCGGATCGACCAGCGGTTCCAGAAGGGCAACTGGTGCAACCAGGCCGGTGCGGGCCTCGGCGAGCGGCCGCAGGTCGCGCCCGAGCCGGGCATCGACGCGTACGTGTGGATCAAGCCCCCGGGGGAGTCTGACGGCGCTTCGGAGCCGATCGACAACGACGAGGGCAAGGGCTTCGACGAGATGTGCGACCCGGCGTACGAGGGCAACATCCGCAACGGGTTCAACATGAGCGGGGCGCGGGGCGAGATGCCGCTCTCCGGCCACTGGTCGAGCGAGCAGTTCGCCGAGCTGCTGGCGAACGCCTACCCGCCGGTGAGCTAGCAGGAACGAGGGCGAACCGGCACTTCGCCCGGAGGAGGACGGCGGGGGGGGGGGGGGGGGGGGGGGGGGGGGGGGGGGGGGGGGGGGGGGTTTTCGGGGGGGGGGGGGGGGGGGAAACGAAAGGGGTGGCGGGGTTTTCACTGGAGGTCGCCCCCCTCAAGGGGTTTTTGCCTTCATGGTGGGAATGTACTACCATACACACCC
>NZ_JBVJHZ010000062.1:0-19863 GCF_055586545.1 Glycomyces sp. NPDC050141
CCTCTTTCAGCCCCTCCCCCCCCCTTCCCCCCCCCCCACCCCCCCCCCCACACCCCCCCCCCCCCCCCCCCCCCCCCCCCCCCCCGCTTCGTGTCTGCATTCGGTTAGCGCCGCTTGCGCTTCTTCGAGCCGCCGGAGCGGTTCGGGCCGGAGCCGCTGGAGGCCTTCTCGGGCTCCTCCAGCAGTTCGAGCGGCAGGTCCTCGCTCTTGGCGAGCACGAAGTCGTCCTCGTCGTCGTCAGAGGCCTTCGCGGGCTTGCGGGCGGGCTTCTCGTCCTCCACGCCGGCGCGCTTGTTGGCGACCTTCTGGTTGTGGCGCTTGTACACCGCGCCGCGCTCGGCCATGTCGACCACCCACGGGGCGGCCAGGAAGATCGAGGAGTACGCGCCCACGATCATGCCGACGAACAGCACCAGCGCCAGGTCCTTCAGCGTGCCGACGCCCAGGAGGCCCACGCCGACGAACAGCAGCGCGGCCACCGGCAGGACGCCGATGAGCGAGGTGTTGATCGAGCGCATGAGGGTCTGGTTGATCGCGTCGTTGACGCCCTCGGCGAAGGTCTTGGAGCGGGTCTGCAGCAGCTGCGCCGTGTTCTCCTGGACCTTGTCGAAGACCACGACCGTGTCGTACAGCGAGTAGCCGAGGATCGTGAGCATGCCGACGATCGTCGAAGGCGTGATCTCGAAGCCGACCAGGGCGTAGATCCCGGCGGTCAGCACGAGGTCGTGGATGAGCGCCGCGAGGGCCGCGAAGGCCATCCGCCGCTCGAACCGGATCCAGATGAAGATCGACACCAGGACCAGGAACACCGCGAGGGCGATCAGGGCCTGGCGGGAGACGGACTCGCCCCAGGTCGCCGAGACCTCGGAGACCGAGATCGAGTCGGAGCCGACACCCGCCTCCTCAGCGATGGCCGCGCGGATCTCGGCGGCCTCGTCGGTCGAGAGCTCGCCGATGCGGATGATGTACGAGCGGTCCTCGCCCGAGCCGACGACCTGGCCGGAGGCCACGTCGGCCCCGGCGCTGGCGGCCGCGCCCTCCACGTCCTCCAGGGACGCCTCGGTCTGCCCGGCGGGCACGTTGTACTGCACGCCGCCCGCGAAGTCGATGCCGAGGACGAACCCCTTGGTGAGCATGACGACCGCGAGCGCGGCGATGATCACCGCGGAGGCGATGTAGAACTTCTTGCGGTGCGCGACGAACTGGAAGTCCGTCTCGCCGCGGTAGAGCTGGCTGAAGACGTTGGGGCGCTTCTCTTGCTTGGTGCTCATCGGATCTCCTTAGGCCTTCGCGGCCGCATCGCCGGTGGCCGGGGTCGACTTCGAGTGGAGCCCCGAGAGGTGGACGTTGGTGAGGACCCTGCCGCGGGCCAGCCACTCGGCCATCGGGTGGGTGAACACGAACACCACCAGGAGGTCCACGAGGGTCGACAGGCCGAGCGTGAACGCGAAGCCCCGGACCGGGCCGATCGCCAGGATGTACAGGACGACCGCGGAGATCATCGACACGGCGCTGGCCGAGAGGATGGTGCGGCGGGCGCGGACCCAGGCGCGCGGGACGGCCGAGCGGACCGAGCGGCCGCCGGACATCTCCTCTTTGATGCGTTCGAAGTAGACGACGAACGAGTCGGCCGTGATGCCGATGGCGACCACGAAGCCCGCGATGCCCGCGAGGGTCATGGTGAAGCCGATCTGGGAGCCCAGGAGCGACACGGTCGGGTAGAGGATCGCGGCCGCGACGACGAGGCTGCCGAGGACGACGAAGCCGATCACGCGGTAGTAGACGAAGCAGTAGATGATGACCAGCAGCAGGCCGATGGCCATGGCGAAGATGCCCGCTTCGAGCTGGTCGACACCGAGGGTCGCGGTGACCTCGTTGACGGTCTCGACCACGAAGTTCGTCGGCAGCGAACCGAAGTTCAGCTGGTCGGCGAGCTGGTTGGCCTCGGCGGCGGTGAACTCGCCGGAGATCTGCGTCGAGTTCGACGAGACCTCCTGGATGGTCGGGGCGCTGACGACCTCGTTGTCGAGGACGATCGCGACCTGCGACTGCAGGTTCTCGGTGGTGAGGGCGCTCCACTTGTCGGCGCCGTCGGCGGAGAACTGCACGTTGACCACGAACTGGTTGAGGTTCGCCTGGTCGGTGCCGACGTCGGCGGAGGTGACGTCGGAGCCGAGCACGGTCGCGGGCTGCAGCAGGTACTTGTACTGGAAGGTCAGCGACGGGTCGTCTGCCGCGGCGGCTTCGGGAGCCGAGCACGCGGTGACCTCGATGTCGGCCTGCTGGACGGCCCCCGGCGGGCGGGCGTCCAGGGTCTCGCAGGTGATCTGCGGGATGTAGAACTGGACGGTCGCGGGCAGGAGGGCGACCTCTTCGGGTGCCAGGGTGCCGAAGGGCTCCAGGAGGAGGCTGGTGGCCTCGTCGGGGGCGGCGGTGAGCGCCTGGGCGGCGGCGGCCGCGTCGGGGCCGACCTTCGCCCACACCTCGTCGAGGGTGGCGGCGACGTCGTCGGTGGTGGCGGCCTGGCCGGAGCCGGTGCCCTCCTCGCTGGTCTCCTCGGCGGGGGCCTCGGAGGTGGCGTCGTCGGCGGGCGTCTCGGAGGACTCCGCGGTGGGGGTCTCGCCGGCGCCGTCGGTGGGCTCCTCGGTCGGGGTCTCCTCGGCGAGGGCCGCTTCAAGCGCGGAGGTGTCGGCGACGGAGTTGGTGACGATGCGGAACCGGAGCTCGGCGGGCGCGCCGACGTCGCGGAGGGCCTGCTCGTCGATGTCGTCGCCCGCGACGTTCACGACGATGTTCTCGGTGCCCTCGACATAGACCTCGGGCTCGGAGACGCCGGTGGAGTTGACGCGGCCCTCGATGATCTGGCGGGCCTGCTCCATGGTCTCGGGCGAGGGGGGCTCGTCGCTCCCCTGCTGGTAGGCGGTGAGCGTCATCGACAGCCCGCCTTGCAGGTCGAGACCGAGCTTCGGCGTGGGGAACTTCCATCCGGAGCCCGCCAGCGCGGCGACCCACAGGATCGCGAGCACCAGGAGCAGCGCCACGAAGTAGGGGGCGACTGGCAGGCGCTTGCGCTGGATCTTCTTCCGTGGGCGGTCAGCGCCCGTTACTGAAGCCAATGGTCGGTCTCTTCCTCAGAACTCGAATAGGGGCGGGTGCGAGGAGCCGCGGGCGCGCGGGGAGCGCGCCGCGGCTGTGCTCTCGCACACGTACCCTCGGCGGGGCTCATTCTAGGACGGGTGCCTCACCGGCGGTGCAGGGCCCAGGGGTGCTTCGGCACCGTACCCCTAGTACTCCTTGCGGTCCGGGTTCCCGGTGTGCTTGCCCTTGTCGCCTTCGCCGTCGGCGTCGTCGCTGGCGCGGAGCTTGTCGAGGTCCTCGTCGGAGAGGGTCGCGTCGGCTTCGCTGAGGTCCTCGGCGGGGGCCTCGTCGGCGGTCTCAGTGGTCTCGGCGGGGGTGACGACCTTGGCGATGGCCTGGCGGGCGAAGACCAGGAAGGTCTCGTCGCTGGCTTCGAGGGTCACGGTCTCGTCGTCGGAGTCGACGACGGTGCCGTAGAGGCCGCCGATCGTCATGACACGGGCACCGGGAGCGACATTGTTCTGCATGTCCTGCTGCTCCTTCTGCCGCTTCTTCTGCGGGCGGATCATCACGAAGTACATCAGCGCGATAAAGCCGACGATCATGATGAGGAAGGTCGCGTTCTCCATGGTGGTGCCTTTCGTTCCGGTGAGTCACGGTGTCAGTGGGTGATGTGCGCGGAGTCTATCCCGCAAGCGGTGACAACCCGTCTCCGCCGCCCACCCTACGCGTCGCCGGAGCCGAAGAGCCCTTCGGCGTTCGGGGGGTTGAGTCCCAGGTGGTGCCAGGCGGCGGCGGTGGCGACGCGGCCGCGCGGGGTGCGGGCGAGGAGTCCGGCGCGCACGAGGAAGGGCTCGCAGACCTCTTCGACGGTGTCGGGCTGCTCCCCTACGGCGACGGCGATGGTGGTGAGGCCGACGGGGCCGCCGTTGAAGGTGCCGCAGAGGGCGCGCAGGACGGCGCGGTCGAGGCGGTCGAGGCCGAGGTCGTCGACGTCGTAGAGCTGGAGCGCTTCGGCGGCGACCTTGGCGGTGATGACGCCGTCGGCGCGGACCTGGGCGAAGTCGCGGACGCGGCGCAGGAGGCGGTTGGCGATGCGGGGTGTGCCGCGGGAGCGTCCGGCGATCTCGGCGGCTCCGGCGGGGTCGATGGCGACGTCGAGGATGCCGGCCGAGCGGGTGACGATGGCCTGGAGTTCGTCGTCGTTGTAGAACTCGAGCTGGCCGAGGAAACCGAAGCGGTCGCGCAGGGGCCCGGTGAGGAGCCCGGCGCGGGTGGTGGCGCCGACGAGGGTGAACGGTTCGAGTTCGAGCGGGATGGCGGTGGCGCCGGGGCCTTTGCCGACGATGACGTCGACGCGGAAGTCCTCCATGGCGGTGTAGAGGAGTTCTTCGGCGGGGCGGGCGATGCGGTGGATCTCGTCGATGAAGAGGACTTCGTTCGGGCCGAGGCTGGTGAGGATCGCGGCGAGGTCGCCGGAGCGCTCGATGGCGGGGCCGGAGGTCTGGCGCAGGCCGACGCCGAGTTCGGCGGCGGTGATCATGGCGAGGGTGGTCTTGCCGAGGCCGGGCGGGCCGGAGAGCAGGAGGTGGTCGGGTGAGGTGCCGCGGCGGCGGGCGCCTTCGAGGAGGAGGCTGATCTGCTCGCGGACGCGGGTCTGGCCGATGACGTCGTCGAGCTTGCCGGGGCGGATGCCCTCTTCGGCGAGGCGGTCGAGTTCGGTGGCTTCGGCGGCGGTGAGGGCCGCGTCCCATTCCTCTGCGGAGTAGTCGTCGGGTCGTTCCATGGGCTATCGCTTCCCGAGGAGTCGGATGGCCTGCTTGAGGAGCGAGGGGACGTCCTGGCCTTCGGCGCCTTCGGCGTCGAGCTGCTCGATGGCGGTCTCGGCTTCCTTGGCGGACCAGCCGAGGGCCTGGAGGCCTTGGGAGACCTGGGTCCTCCAGCCGCCGGGGCGGCCTCCGGCCTGTTTGGGGACGTTGCCGAGGTCGACGGGGCCGATCTTGTCGGCGAGGTCGAGGACGATGCGCTCGGCGCTCTTCTGGCCGACGCCGGGGATGCGGGTGAGGGTGGCGGTGTCGCCGGTGGCGATGGCGCGGCGGATGGCGTCGGGGCGGAGCACGTCGACGGCGTCGCGGGCGATGCGCGGGCCGATCTTCTGGGCGTTCTGCAGCAGTTCGAACAGGTCGCGTTCGTCGGCGGTGTTGAAGCCGTGCAGGGTGATCGAGTCTTCGCGGACGATGGTGGAGATGGCGAGGACGGTGGTGGAGCCGACTTTCAGGTTGGCGAGCGTGTGGGCCCCGGCGTGGACGGCGTAGCCGACGCCTTGGACGTCGACGACGGCGTAGGCCTCGCCGACGGCGGCGATGGTGCCGGTGAGCTGGGCGATCATCGGGCGCTCTCCTTGTTGACGGCGGCACTGTTGTTCAAGGCGGCACTGATACGGGCTTTGACGCCGCCGCGCCACAGGTGGCAGATGGCGATGGCGAGGGCGTCGGCCGCGTCGGCGGGTTTGGGCGCTTCCTTGAGGCGGAGGATGCGGGTGACCATGGCGGTGACCTGGCGCTTGTCGGCGGTGCCGTTGCCGCAGACGGCTGACTTCACTTCGGAGGGCGTGTAGGTGGCGGTGGGCAGGCCGAGGCGGGCCCCTGCGAGGAGCGCGATGCCGGAGGCCTGGGCGGTGCCGATGACACTGGCCACATTGTGCTGACTGAAGACGCGTTCGACGGCGACCGCTTCGGGTTCGTGCTCGGCGAGGAAGGCGCGCAGGCCGTCGTCGAGGGCGAGGAGCCGGTCGGCAAGGGACGCTTCGGGATCGGTGCGGACGACGCCGACGGCGACCATGGTGCCGGGTGCGCCGGGCCGGCCGTCGACGATGCCGACGCCGCACCGGGTCAGGCCCGGGTCGATCCCCATGACGCGCACGCGTTCCTCCTGTCGCTGGATTCGCGTCAGCTTATCCGGCCGGTCCGACGTTCGGCCCGAAGCACGTCGGGAGGAGCGCAGCGGACTGACCGTCATCAGTCGGGAATCGGACCGGTGGCCTAGCCCATAAACCACTTGCCGGTCGGCTAGTAACGTGCTTGGCTTGGAGCTGGCCGGACCGCTCGCGGCCACCTCCCATCGGTGCGAGACGCGAGAGACGAGTCCGGCCCGCCGCTGTCCTTCTCCGCTCCATTTCCACCCTGCGAAACCTGTTGGGACCACCTGTGTCTGCTGCTGCCTTCATACCGCCGGTCGCCGCGCCCGGACACTCGCGACGCTTCATCGCCACGATGGTGTTCGTGCTCGGCGCGCTGTCGGCGACCGCGCCGATCGCGATCGACCTGTACCTTCCCGCGTTCCCCGCGATGGCCGACGCCCTCGGCTCCCCCGAGAGCCGCATCCAGCTCACCTTGACCTCCATGATGATCGGCATGGGCCTCGGCCAGGCCTTCATCGGCCCGCTCTCCGACCGCATCGGCCGCCGCAAGCCCCTGCTCATCGGCATGATGGTCTTCACCGTCACCTCGCTGGTGTGCACCGTGGCCCAGAGCGCCGACCTGCTCATCGCCATGCGCTTCATCCAGGGCCTCAGCGGCGCGGCCGGGGTCGTGGTGGCCCGCGCGGTCATCCGCGACCACTTCGCGGGCGACGACATGACCCGTTTCACGGCGAAGATGATGTTCGTCACGATGCTCGCGCCGATGCTCGGCCCGATCGTCGGCGCGCAGCTCATCCGCTTCGGCCCCTGGCAGACCGTGTTCGTGTTCATGGCCGTCCTGTCGGTCCTGACCACGTTCCTGGTGTGGAAGTTCCTGCCCGAGAGCCTCCCGGCGCAGGAGCGCCGCGCGATGGGCGGGCGCGAGTTCGCCCAGTCCCTGTGGACGTTGATCCGCGACGCGCGCTTCATCGCGCCCACGCTCGTGGTCATCATGAACTTCTCGATGCTGTTCACGTACGTCTCGACGTTCAGTTTCATCTCCCAGAACGAACTGGGCGCCACCGCGGGCTTCTACTCGCTGCTGTTCGCGCTCGGCACGCTCGCGCTCCTGGCCGGCAACCAGGTCAACATGCTCATGATCGACCGCTCCGAGTCGAACCAGCGCATGATCACCGGCATGGCGATCTCGCTCGCGGGCGTCGCGTGGATCGCCGCCGTCCAGTTCGCGGGCGCCGAGAACCTGTGGACGGTCCCCGCCGGGATCGTGCTCATGATGTTCGGCTGCGGCGTCGTCTTCCCGAACGCGGGCGCGGCCGCTATGTCCTCGCAGCCGCCCCAGATCGCCGGGACCGCCTCGGCGTTCATGGGCTCGCTGCAGATGGGCGCGGGCGGCGCGATGCCCGCCCTCGCCACCATCGGCGGCGTGACGCTCGCGAACATGACGATCGGCCTGAGCGTGTACGCGGTCGCCACGGCGGCCGCGGTCGTGTGGACGATCGCGGTGTACCGCAAGGAACCCGCGGTCGCTTAAGAGCGCAAGCAGCAGGGGCCCGGAGCGTTCGCTCCGGGCCCCTCGCGCGTCTCGACGCCCTCACCCGTCCCCGCGCAACGCGGCCAACGCCAGGAGCTCGCCCACTTCGTCGTCGCTGGTCTGGTCGAACCGCTCGTAGCACTGGCCCACCGCCTGGAACCAGGCCGGGCTCGACAGGCACACCAGCTCGTCGACCATCGCCGAGAGCTCCCGGCAGGCCGACTTCGGCGCGCACGGCACGGCGACGACCACCCGCTCCGGGCCCAGCTCCGACACGGCCCGCACGGCCGCGTGCATCGTGGACCCGGTGGCCAGGCCGTCGTCGACGAGCATCACCGTCTTGCCTTCGGGCCGCAGGGGCGGGCGGCCCTTCGCGTAGACCTCCTCGCGCCGCGCGAGCTCGGCGAGCGCGCGCTCGGCGGCCTCGTCGAACTCCCGCGGGGCGATGTCGATCATGTCCGCCACCTCGTAGTTCATCACCACCGCGCCGCCGGAGGCGACCGCGCCCATCGCCAGCTCCTCCCGGCCGGGCACGCCGATCTTGCGGACCACGAACACGTCCAGGGGCGCCTCGAGAGCCATCGCCACCTCGAAGGCCACCGGCACACCGCCGCGCGGGAGCCCCAGCACCAGCAGGTCGTCGCGGCCGTAGTAGTCGTCGACCAGCCGGAGCGCCAGTGCACGTCCGGCGTCCCCCCGGTCGGCGAACCTCGCGTCTCCCACGGTCCGGAGGTGCCCGCCCGGAACGCGGTCTAAACCCTCTTGAACAGGCGAAAGGCCCGGAACGCACGGCGTTCCGGGCCTTTTCTCGCGTTCGTCTTATTCGGCGTCGAGCTGGGCCAGCACCTCGTCGGAGATGTCGGCGTTGGTCCACACGTTCTGGACCTCGTCCGAGTCCTCCAGCGCGTCGACCACGCGGATGACCTTGCGCGCGCCCTCGACGTCCACGGCGATGTTCGTGGAGGCCACGAAGCCGGCCTCGGCCGAGTCGTAGTCGATCCCGGCCTCCTGCAGGGCGGTGCGCACCGCGATCAGGTCGGTCGGCTCGCACAGCACCTCGAAGCCGCCCTCGCCGAGGTCGTTGACCTCTTCGGCGCCCGCGTCGAGGACCGCCATGAGGATGTCGTCCTCGGTCAGCTTCTCGTCGGCGGAGACGATGATCGTGCCCTTGCGGGAGAACATGTACCCGACGGAACCGGCTTCGCCGAGCGAGCCGCCGTTGCGCGTCAGCGCCACGCGGACCTCAGCGGCAGCGCGGTTGCGGTTGTCGGTCAGGCACTCGATGAGCACCGCGACACCGCCCGACGCATAGCCTTCGTACATCAGGGTCTCGTAGTCGACGCCGCCGCCGTCGAGCCCGCCGCCGCGCTTGACCGCGCGGTCGATGTTGTCGTTGGGGACCGAGCTCTTCTTGGCCTTCTGGATCGCGTCGAAGAGGGTCGGGTTGCCCGTCGGGTCAGGACCGCCGGTGCGCGCCGCGACCTCGATGTTCTTGATGAGCTTCGCGAAGATCTTGCCCCGCTTGGCGTCGATCGCGGCCTTCTTGTGCTTGGTCGTCGCCCACTTGGAGTGACCACTCATACCGGCGTTCCTCGTTCCTCTTACTCGACCGGTCCGGCGTCTGCGCCTCGGACCATTCCCACGAAGTACTCGTGCACCCGCGCGTCAGCGGTCACCTCCGGGTGGAAGGAGGTGGCCAGGCAAGCGCCCGCACGTACGGCGACGATCCTACCGCCCTGCTCGCCGCCCTCCCCGTCCCCGCTGGGGACCCTGGCGAGGACCTGGACGCCTTCACCTACGCGCTCGACCCACGGGGCCCGGATGAACACGGCCCGGAACGGGTCGCCCGCGATCCCGTCGACCGCGATCTCCGTCTCGAACGAGTCCACTTGGCGGCCGAACGCGTTGCGGCGCACCGTCATCGGGATTGCGCCGAACGAGCGCTGGTCGGGGCGGCCGTCCAGGACCTCGTCGGCGAGCATGATCATGCCCGCGCACGACCCGAACACCGGCAGCCCGGCGTCCAGGCGCTTCTTGACCGGGTCGAACAGGTCGAAGATCTCCAGGAGCTTGCTCATCGTGGTCGACTCCCCGCCGGGGATCACCAGGCCCTCGACGGCGTCGAGCTCCTCGGCCCGGCGCACCCGCACGGCCCGGGCGCCCGCGGCCTCGAGCGCGCGCATGTGGTCGACCACGTCGCCTTGCAGGGCGAGCACGCCGATCAGGGGCACAGCGGTCATCAGAGAACTCCAAAAGTCTCGGGCTATCGGGCGCCACAAGCGTAATTCGGGTTCGCTCCCGTGCCTACCTGGAAGATCGGTGCTGTGACCGAAACCGGGCTGAACTCGGCCGAGAGGCGACGATCCGTTAAAGTCTGCGATCGAACGTGACGCACCCCTTCATGCCCGGGAGTAAGAAGAAGATGGCCAAGACCTCGAAGCGCAACCCGATGCCCCGCGCCGTCCGGGCCGGACGCAACACCATGTGGATCGAAGCGCTCATCGCGCTCGCCGCGGGCGGCCTCATCGTGCTGCTGCACCACCAGGCCAAGGACTTCGTGCCCCCGGCCGCCGTGCACGACGTCTACCGCGCCGCCGTGGGCCTGGGCGGCCTCGCGCTGTTCCTGGTCCTCGCCATCGCCCTGCTGCGCTTCCAGTGGCGCATCCTGTGGCTCCTGATCCTGCTCGTGCAGGTCGCCGCGATCGTCGGGCTCGGCTGGCTGCTGTTCACCGGCGGACTCTACTGGGCGCTCTGCATCGGCCTCGTCATCGTGCCGATTACGATCTTGGGAACGCTTACCGAGCGCTTCGCCCGCCGCTGGTTCAACCACTAGGGCGAGCGCCCGGGCGGCGACCCAGCCGATACCGCTGAAAGGCCACATAATGCTTCCGCAACCGAACTTCGGCCGCGACAAGGGCCCGATCGAGCCCGAGAAGGACGCGAACGGCGAGGGCGAGATGCCCCGCAAGAAGCTCCTGCGGCTCCAGATCGCGATGTGGGTGCAGGTGGCGTTCGCGGTGCTGCTCGGCACCCTGTTCTTCTACAACTCCCTCGGCGCGCGCAACATCAGCGAAGCGGAGATCCTGAAGCACTACCAGGACAACCCGGTCGAGGGCACCACGCCCGAGGAGATCGCGAAGACCGCGTACGAGACGTTCCAGAGCACCGGGTTCCTCGTCATGACGGTCACCATCGCAGGCCTCGCGGTCGTCGCCTCGATCATCGCGGCGCTGTGCGCAACCCGCCTCAAGTCCCGCCTCAAGGTCGTGCGCTGGTGGGCCGTCGGCGCCACCGCGGTCCTGTTCGTGGAGGGCATGTACATGTCCACGCAGTTCGGGCTCCTGGTCGCCCCGTGGGTGTTCGCGTCCGTGCTCGCCCTGTGGTGGCTCTTCTCCACCGACATCCGCTGGTGGCTCAGCAAGAGCGAGAAGGACCTCGCGGAGGACTAGGCGGTCGGCTCGTCGGCGGCGCCGTGCCGCTGGATGTAGTCGATGAACGCCGCCCGCGCCAGCGGTTCGGCACCGCCCCAGTCCCCTTTGGTGGCTTCGCGCCAGATGCCGAGCAGGTCGTCGATCGCGACGCCGATCTCGGCCACGTCCGGGTCGATGTCCTCGGACTCGAGCGCGGTCGGGGTGTGCCGGAACAGTTCGATGAAGAACCGCCAGTCGTGGCGTTCGCGCGCCAGCGCGAACGCGCGGCGCTGGAGGTCGGGGGTCGGGAGCCGGTCGAGGTCGCTTGCGTCCATGGGTCCAGCCTAAAGCGTGTCGAAGCAGGTGCGGCACCCTTCGGGTCCTTAGGATCGCGGCATGCTCAAGCAGTTTGTCAGCGCCGCAGCCGTAATCGGCGCGGCCGCACTCGCGCAGGCGGCCGCGGCCGGACCGGCCCAGGCCCTCCACGCGGACGCCCCGCACAGCCACTTCACGGTCTACATGCACCCGCTGGACGGGAGCGGGGACTTCACGATCACCCTGACCTGCCCGGCCGAACTGGGCGAGCACCCCAACGGCGAGCAGGTGTGCGCGCAGCTCGAGGACGCGGGCGGGCGGATCGACCAGATCCCGGCGGCGGACGGCATGTGCACCAAGGAGTACCGGCCCGTGCAGGTCGTCGTGGCCGGGCACTGGCAGGGGGAGCCGCAGCTGTTCATGGAGGAGTACGGGAACAACTGCGAGGCGGTCCTCGCCACCGGCGGGGCCCTGCTCGACCTCTAGGACATGCAGGCGGGCCGGGAGCAGTGCTCCCGGCCCGTTTCGCGTTCTCGGTTACCAGCCGCGCTTGGCGAGCTTCTGGTCCTCGGGGAGGGTGTCGACGTTGATGCCGACCATGGCCTCGCCCAGGCCGCGGGAGACCTCGGCGATGACCTTCGGGTCGTCGTAGAAGGCGGTGGCCTTGACGATGGCGGCGGCGCGCTTGGCCGGGTCGCCGGACTTGAAGATGCCGGAGCCGACGAAGACGCCCTCGGCGCCGAGCTGCATCATCATGGCCGCGTCGGCGGGGGTGGCGATGCCGCCCGCGGTGAAGAGCACCACGGGGAGCTTGCCGAGCTTGGCGACCTCGGCGACGAGCTCGTACGGCGCGCGGAGTTCCTTGGCGGCGGCGTACAGCTCGGTGGAGTCGAGCGTGGTGAGCTTGCCGATGTCCTGGCGGATCTGTCGCATGTGGCGGGTGGCCTCGACGACGTTGCCGGTGCCGGCCTCGCCCTTGGAGCGGATCATGGCCGCGCCTTCACTGATGCGGCGCAGGGCCTCGCCGAGGTTGGTCGCGCCGCAGACGAACGGCACGTTGTACTGCCACTTGTCGATGTGGTTGGCCTCGTCGGCGGGGGTGAGGACCTCGGACTCGTCCACGTAGTCGACGCCGAGGGACTCCAGGACGGCCGCTTCGGTGAAGTGGCCGATGCGGGCCTTGGCCATGACGGGGATCGAGACGGCCTCGATGATGCCGTCGATCATGTCGGGGTCGGACATGCGCGAGACGCCGCCTTCGCGGCGGATGTCGGCCGGGACGCGCTCGAGCGCCATGACCGCGACGGCACCGGCGTCTTCGGCGATCTTGGCCTGCTCGGGCGTGACGACGTCCATGATGACGCCGCCTTTCAGCATGTCGGCCATGCCGCGCTTGACTCGGGCGGTCCCGATCTCGGCCTCGGTCTTCTGGGTCTCTGACACGGTTCCCGGCTCCATCTGAGGTAGTCGTCAACTGGTGGGCGTCTTATGGCGCGTGAACTTCGCCATGAGGGGTGCTGACCTGGCCGAGTCTACGCCGCGACCCGCCTCACAGACCCGGTGATACGAACCCGGGGCGGGTCCGTCTCAGTGCACGGGGTCCTCGATGTCCCAGTACTCGGGGCGGGGCAGGCGGTGGTGGAGGCGGAGGACGACCGACATGGGGAGGGAGCGGGAGGCGACGGCGTCGCGCACGAAGTCGGAGTGGATCTGGCGGGCGAGGGCGACGCGGCGGTTGGCGGCGTCGAGGTCGTCGGACCAGACCGGGTTCTCGGCGAGTTCGCGCAGGGCTCGGGTGAGGTCGTTCTCGGCGTACTCGCGCAGTTCGCGCTGGCGCTGGGTGTCGGCGGGGACGGCGACGACGGAGAGGGCAAGGGCGACGACCTCTTCGAAGCCGGGGTTGCCGACGAATTTGAGGACGGTCTCGGCGCGGTCGTCGAGTTTGGCGAGGAGGGCGCCCTCGGCGGCGCGGGCGCGGCGGTGCAGGCGTTCGACGCGGGTGACCGTCCATGTCGCGTACGCGCCTACGACGGCCACGATCGTCACGAGCACAGCCAACCACCACATCGGGCTGATATTACGTGGAAGCGCCCACCACCGGAGATCCGGTGGCGGGCGCTGTTGCGGGTTCGGGTCCGGGCTACATCTCCGCTCCTGGTTCGGTGCGGAAGTTGCGCACTTGCCAGGCGGCCATGAGGCCGAGGAGGAACGTCACCGCGCCGACGATGACGTTGTTCCAGATGAGGCTCGTCTCCGGGTTGGTGATGAGCACCCACGGCGACACCGCCAGCCAGATGCCGACGGCGCAGAGCGCCCAGCTCATGCCGTACATGCGCTCAGGTGCCACGGTGAAACCGAGCGCCAGCAGGCCGACTGCGATGCCGACGATCAGGTTGTGCGTGGCGAAGTCGGCCTGCGTGGCCGAGAATCCGACCACCCAGGGCGAGATGATGCAGTACAGGCCGACGAGGAAGACGGGGGCGTCGATGAACGCCACGTCCCTCCGGCCGAGCATCTTGTCGTAGCGGGCCCGCATCTCGTGGACGTCGGGGTGGGCGGTCATCGCCTCGCCCGCCATCGCTTCGCCCTTGTGAGAGATATCGGCCATGGAACTGCCCTCCGTGAGGTCCGCGCGCGTGCGGCTCCGGCACGGGATTACGCGGCCCCTTCGCCTCATTATGTACCCGTTTTGTACGCAGAGTAAAGAGGCCATCACTCGTTTTGTAGGGTTCAGCGGCGTTCGGTGCCCGCTTCGATGGCGGCGCGGTAGACCTCCAGGAGGCGGGCGGCGACCTCGGGCCAGTCGTAGCGTTTGACCCACTCGTTCGCCCGCTCTACGTACGATGTACGAAGTTCCTTGTCGTCGAGGAGGCGGGCGGCCTTGGCGGCGAGGTCGGCGCTGTCGCCCATGGCGAACAGCTCCCCCGCGTTCCCGTCGTCGAGGACGGCGCTGAACGCCTCGATATCGGAGGCGAGGACGCAGGTCCCGGCGGCCATGGCCTCGGTGAGGACCATCCCGAACGACTCGCCGCCGGTGTTGGGGGCGACGTAGAGGTCCACGCCCGCGAGCATCGACGCCTTCTCCTCGTCGGGGACCGCGCCGAGGAAGCGGATGCGGCGGGCGATGTCCGGGTCCAGCCCGGCGACCGCGGCCTCGGGGTCGCCGCGGCCGACGACCAGCAGGTGCAGGTCGGGGCGGTCGGCGGCGAGGCGCGCGAAGGCCTCGCGGAGGATCGGGAAGCCCTTGCGCGGCTCGGTGTAGCGGCCCATGAACCCGATCGTGGGCCCGTCCGGCTTGTCCGCGAGCGGGGCCGCCTTGCGGTAGAACGCGACCGAGACGCCGTTGGGGATCTCGACCGCGCCGCCGCCCAGGTGCTCGACCTGGACCTTGCGGGCGTAGGGGCTCACGGCGATGCGCGCCGAGAGGCTCTCGAGGACCAGCTGCGCCATGTGCTTCCCGGCCGCGAGCATCCGGGAGCGCGTGATCGCGGTGTGGAACGTGGCCACGACCGGGCACTTGGCGTTGAGCACCGCGAGATAGGAAAGGCTCAACGTGAGCGGTTCGTGCACGTGGACGACGTCGAAGTCGCCTTCCGCGCACCACTTGCGCACGCGCGCGGCCGAGCGCGGCCCGAAGGCCAGGCGCGCGACGGACCCGTTGTAGGGCACCGCGACGGCCTTGCCGCCGGGGACCACGAAGTCCGGCAGGTCCGCGGTCTCGGTGGCGGGGGCCAGTACCGACACCTCGTGCCCGGCGTCGATCAGGGTCTCGGCGAGGTCGCGGATGTGGAACTGGACCCCGCCGGGGACGTCGAAGGAGTACGGGCTGACGATCCCGATCCGCAGCAGGTCAGCCATGTCAGGCCGCGCTTTCCTTCGGCGCGTCGAAATCGGCGGACCAGAAGCGCTGCAGCATGTGCCAGTCGGCGGGGTGGGCGCGGATGCCCTCCTCGAAGGCCTCCGCCATGCGCTGGGTCGTGCCGGAGACGCGCTCGCGGAACGACCCGGTGCCCAGGTCGACCGGGCCGGTGATGTGGCAGACCGCGCGGTCGTCCTCGTAGTGGATCGCGGCGGTGAACAGCTCGACCTTGTTGCGGATCGCCAGCAGCGCAGGCCCGGTGGGGAACGTGGTGGCCTCGCCGAAGAACTTCACCTCGGTGCCCCCGCGCCCCAGGTCGCGGTCGGCCACGAGCGCGATCACGTGCCCGGCGTCGAGCGCTTCACCAAGGGCCGCTTGCGGATTGCGGTCCCCTCCGGAGGTGGGGATGATCGTCATGCCCAGCGACTCGCGGTACTCGAGGAACCGCCGGTAGACCCCTTCGGGCTTCAGCCGCTCGGCCACGGTGGTGAGCCGGTCCTTCGCGACCGCGCCGACCCAGGCGCCCGCGAAGTCCCAGTTCCCGCAGTGCGGCAGGGCCACGATCGAACCGAGGCCCCGCTGGGCGCGCTCGTGCACGGGCTCGTACCCGTTCATCTCGAACTTCCGCTCGAGCTGCGCGGTGCTCATCGACGGCAGGCGGAACGCCTCCAGCCAGTACCGGGCGTACGAGCGCATCGCCTGGCGCATCAGCGCCTCGTCAGGTTCGCCGCCGACGACGCGGGCGAGGTTCTTGCGCAGCTGGCGCACGCCGCGGCCGTTCTTCTTCAGCGCGCGGTCCGCGAAGCGGTTCCCCAAGGCGCCGGCCGCGCCCTCGGGGAGGAGCCGCACGCCGCGCCAGGCGGCCAGGTAGGCCAGCTCGGTGAGGCGCTCAGACATCGACGCGCTCCTCGCTCGCGGCGAGCACCGCGCGCGCGAACACCAGGCGCTGCACCACGGTGATCGAGGCGAGCACGGCCAGCAGGCCCATGCCCGCTTCGAGCGCCCACGGCACGCCCAGGACCTCGGCCAGGACCGTGGCGGCCGCGACGATGAGCCGCTCGGGGCGCTCGGCGATGCCCACATTGCACTCGGCGCCGAGCGATTCGGCGCGGGCCTTCACGTACGAGACCATCTGCGAGGCGATGAGCGCCCACAGCGCGAACGCGCCGCCCAGGCCCCGGTCCTCGGCGAGGAGGAAGTAGGCGAGGCCCGCGAAGATCGCGCCGTCCGCGAGGCGGTCGCAAGTGGAGTCCAGGAGCGCGCCGAAGCGGCTGCTGGTGCCGTTGACGCGGGCGATCGCGCCGTCGAGCATGTCGGTGAGGACCGAGGCCGCGACCACGATGAGGCCCGCGAGCAGGTACCCGGGGGCGAGCAGCAGCACGGACGCGCCGACGACCACGGCGGTCCCGGCGACGGTGACGGCATTGGCGGACACGCCGACGCGGATGAGGACCTTCGCGGCGGCGTCGACGTAGCGGCGTACGCCCGCTCGGCCAGAGGTCCGAAGGAACTTCGCCATGGTCTCCTGTTTTTCTTAGGCCGGCCCAAGTGGGTGTTCGGGCAAGTGGGTGCGGAGCCCGCCCCCCGGGAAGCCGGGGAGGGGCCACACCTTGACTCTAACGGGGTCCGCCCGGTCACACCCGCTCCCATGCGGCCGCGAGGTCCGCGCGGGTGTCCTTCAGCAGCTGCGGGAGGGTCTTCGTGCGCCCGATGATCGGCATGAAGTTCGCGTCGCCGCCCCAGCGCGGGACGATGTGCTGGTGCAGGTGCCCGGCGATCCCGGCGCCCGCGACCTGGCCCTGGTTCATGCCGATGTTGAACCCGTGCGCGCCCATCACGGCGCGCAGCACCGTCATGGCGCGCTGGGTGAGCGCGCCCATCTCGGCGATCTCGTCGGCGTCGAGGTCGGTGTAGTCGGGCACGTGCCGGTAGGGCACGACCATGAGGTGGCCGTTGTTGTACGGGTACTTGTTCATCACCACGTACATCGAGGAGGCGCGGGCGACGATGTTGCCGTCCGCGTCCTCGAGCTTGGGGATCTCGCAGAACGGGCAGCCCTCGACGTCCGCGTCGTCGCCGGTGGGCTTGCCCTCGCCTTGGATATAGGACATGCGGTGCGGGGTCCACAGCCGCTCGTACCCGTCGGGGACGCCGACGCCTTCGCCTTCGCGCTCTTCCACGGGACGATCCTAGGCCACGCGGGAAGCGAGCTGGAAACCCGACGAAAACACCGTGACACGCCGTGTCGGTTAAGCTCCGGACGTGACGTTGCCCCAGCTGTACCTCGTAGTGCTCATAGGCTGCGTCACCGTGCTCCTCTCCATCGCCGCCATCCGCGCCACGCACCGGCTGGGGCTCCCGGCGCTGCTGATCTTCCTCGGCGCCGGGATGGTCCTCGGGGAGGGCGGCGTCGGAATCCGCTTCGAGGACTTCGAACTCGCCCAGGTCATCGGCACGTTCGCCTTGGCGCTCATCCTCATCGAGGGCGGCCTCTCGACCCGGTGGAAGGCGATCTCGAAGCAGCTCGCCCCGGCCGGGATGCTCGCCACCGCCGGTGTCGGCGTCTCGGTCACGGTCACTGCACTCGGCGCGCACTACCTCCTCGGCTTCGACTGGCAGGTGTCGCTGGCGATGGGCGCGGTCGTCGCCTCGACCGATGCGGCGGCAGTGTTCTCCGAACTGCGCGGCGTCGGCCTGCCCAAGCGGCTCAGCGGCACCTTGGAGGCCGAGTCGGGCTTCAACGACGCGCCCGCGGTGATCCTCGTGCTCGCGTTCTCTTCGGCGGCAGGGATTCCCGACCCGGCGCACCTGCTGGGCGACCTGGTCTGGGAGCTCGCCGTCGGCTCGGCACTCGGCGTCGCGATCGGGTTCGGCGGGGCCTGGCTCCTGCGGCGCCTGGCCCTCCCGGTCTCGGGGCTCTATCCGCTGGCGGTGTTCAGCCTCGGCCTGGCGGCGTTCGCCGCCGCCGGGGTGCTGCACGCGTCGGGGTTCATCGCGGCGTACCTGGCCGCGCTCGTCCTCGGCAACTCGCACCTGCCCCACCGGGCCGCGACCCAGTCGTTCGCGACGGGCCTGGGCTGGATGGCGCAGCTCGGCATGTTCGTCATGCTCGGGCTGCTGGCCTCCCCCGGGAACCTCGTGCACGCGATCGTCCCGGCCCTGGTCGTCGGCGGGGTCCTCACTCTCGTCGCGCGGCCATTGTCTGTGTGGCTGTGCCTCATCCCGTTCCGGTTCACCTTCAAGGAGAAGACGCTCCTGTCCTGGGCGGGCCTGCGCGGCGCCATCCCCATCGTCCTTGCCACGATCCCGCACGCGGCGAACCTGCCTGGCGCGCAGGCGCTCTGGGACATGGTGTTCGTGCTCGTCGTCGTCTTCACGCTCCTGCAGGGCCCGACCCTGCCGTGGGTGGCCCGCCGCCTCGGCCTGGTGCAGGCCGAATCGGCCCGCGAGGTCGAGATCGAGGCGGCCCCGCTCGACGCCGTCGACGCCGAGGTCCTCACCATCGCCGTCCAGAAGAGCTCGGGCCTGGCGGGCCTGCGCATCTTCGAACTGCGCCTCCCCGAAGGCAGCGCCATCGCCGGAGTCGTGCGCAAAGAGCGTCTCTTCGTCCCCGCCAAAGCCGACCGCCTCCGCTCGGAAGACCAGCTCATCGTCATGACCACCCCCGCCCTCCGAGAGGCAACGGAACAGCGCCTCACCGCCCTGTCCAGGGCAGGCCGCCTCGCCCGCTGGCTAGGGGAAACCGGTCAAAACTGACTTGGGTGGTATCATGGGTGGCATGCACAAGACGACGCTGTACCTCTCAGATGAGCTTGAGCACGACATTGCGATCGCCGCTCGGCAACTCGGCATTTCCAGATCCGAGTTCCTTCGACGCGCCGCCGAACGCCTCGCGGCCGAAACCAAACGGCGCCGCCCCGAGCGACGCGAGCCATACACCGTGTTGCCGCCGCGAAAGAACGGTCCCCGCACGATGGAAGAGATCGACGACGCCATCTACGAAAGCATCAAGCGGAGAGTCGCGAAGCGGTGATCATTGTCGCCGATACTTCTGCGTTGATCGCGGCATTCGATCCGCAGGAGTCGTATTCAGCAGCCGCACAAGAGATCTTCCAGAACGAAACGCTCTACATCTCACCGCTTGTCATGACCGAGCTCGATCACCTGGTGCGGCGAGATTACGGATTCGAGTACGCGACCAGCGTCTGTGCCGACCTCATCAAGGACTTCCTCAGCGGCACACACCAGCTCGCGCAGATCACGGCTGAGGACTTCGCCACCGCTGATCGGGTACGACAGCTTTACTACGGCCTCCAACTCGACCTGGCCGACACGATCGGAGTCGCGCTCGCATCGAAGTACAACACCAACCGGATCTTCACGCTCGATCAACGAGACTTCCGTGCGATCAAGCCGCTGACTCCTGGTTTCGACTTCTTCGAGATCCTGCCGATCGACCTGCCGTGACTGAGCCGACTTCCGAAGAGCAGGAAGCGAGGCGGTCTGCCTACGAGTACTACTCGCGCCTTGCCGCCGACTGGGACTACGAGTTCTGGGAGCGCGAGCATCTCCGCGAGAAGGCGGGCAAAGTCGACTGGCTCGATCCGGAAGAGGAAAACGGCGAGACTTCCGCCGGGTCTTGATCTGAGAACGGCGAAGGGGGGGGGGGGGGGGGGGGGGGGGGGGGGGGGGGGGGGGGGGGGGGGGGTGGGTGTGGGGGGGGGGGGGGGGGGGGGTGGTGTGGGGGGGG
>NZ_JBVJHZ010000063.1:0-19512 GCF_055586545.1 Glycomyces sp. NPDC050141
GCGGGTGCGCCCTTCCGCTGCGCCGACCCTCCTCCCCCTCTCTCCCCGGAGAATCAAGTCGTCGAACGCACCTCCCCGGAGGCAAAAAGGGCGGACGCCCAGGGGGGGGGGGCCCCCCGGGGGGCCCCCCCCCCCCGGGCTCGCGAGGAGCCCGGCGGGAGCCGCTGACGCCAAGGCGCCCAAGCGGAGTGCGTTGCGTCGATTGAGTCTCATCAAGCTCCCCTGGTCTGGACGACCTGCTGCATCGTCCCGTCGGCGTTGAAGTAGAGCGGGTCGATGGCGACCGAGCGGCGGAAGTTGCCGCCGCCGGGCGCGTCAGCGGTGTGGTAGACCATCCACCACTGGCCGTTGAACTGCTCGATCGCCGGGTGGTTCGTGGTCGAGGTGACCTGGCCGAGGACCACGCCGCGGTGCGTCCACGGCCCGGCCGGGTTCGAGGCGGTCGCGTAGCGGATGCAGGCGTAGGCGGAGCTGGTCACGCAGCCCGTGCCGCCGTTGGAGGCGTACGCCATGTAGTAGGTGCCGTTGCGCTTGAACATCCACGGCGCCTCCCAGAAGTCGGTCAGGCCCGTCGGGGTCGTGACCGGCCCAGCGAGGGACGTCATGTTCTGGTTGAGCTTGGCCATGCGCGGCTGCCAGTACGAGCCCCAGTAGAGGTAGATCTGGCCGTCGTCGTCGATGAACACCGTCGGGTCGATGTTGAGCGCCGAGGAGTTCGGGGTCGAGTCCGAGATGAGCGGGGCGCCGATCGCGTCGACGAACGGGCCGAGCGGGCTGTTCGAGACCGCCACGCCGATGTTCATCCAGCCGCTGTCGGTGTTGCCGTCCACGGAGACGAACCAGTAGTAGCGCCCGTCCGGGCCCTGGACCACTTCGGACGCCCAGGCGTTGGCCCCGGCCCACGCGAACGTGGACAGGGAGAGCTTGGCGCCGTGGGAGGTCCACGCGGCCGGGTCGTTGTCGGGGGCCTTGGAGGAGAACACCTGCCACTCGTCCATCACGAAGGCCTCCTGGCCGGCGGCGGCCTCGTCGCGGCCGGAGTAGAGGTACATCGTGTCGCCCACGACCAGGGTGGCCGGGTCGGCCGTGTAGATGTTGCGGACGATCGGGTTGCCGGCCTGCGTGGCCGAGCCCTGGCCCCAGACCTTCCATTCGAGGACGCCCACGGAGGCGGCCCCGCTCTGGAGGACCGCGCGCAGCGCGGTGGTGGTGACGGCGGTGAAGTCGGTGTGGTTGTAGGCGTTCGCGGCCACGCCGTAGGCGCTGGCGCCGCTCACGGGCGTCCACGCGCCGTTGTTCAGGTACTCGATGCGCCAGCTGGCCGGGACGCGGACGCCGCCGGGGCCGGAGTTGAACGAGTCGTCGAAGAAGTAGAGGTCCGAAGAGGACACCGTGACCGGGGTGGCCCAGGTCAGCTGCACCCATTGCGAACCGGTCTGGGGCCAGGTGCCCCAGCGCGGGTTCTGGGTGTCGTTCGAGCCGGGCGGCTCGATGCCGTCGTTGATCGCGGCCACGGACTCCCACGAGGAGGTGTAGGAGGCGGAGGCGGTCGCCGAGCGGGCCACGTTGACGGCCTGCTGGGCCTGCGCGGGGGTCGCGATCTGGAACAGGCTCCAGGCCAGGGCCGCGGCCAGTGCGGCGGCGAACATTCGTCTGAGTGTGGTGGGCTGCATGGGAAGTCTCCTAGATGCCGGGTGGAGATCAGCTGATGACGGTGACGTGGGCTTCGGCCGTGAGCGAGGTGCCCGCGATCGTGCCTTGGACGGTGAAGGTGCCGGGCTGGGCGTAGTCGGCCGGATCGACGGCCTCCCAGGTGACGGTGGTGCTGACGTTGTCCTTCGAGCCGTCGTTGTAGACGGCGGTGACAGTGGGCGGCAGTTGCGGGGCCCGACCGGCGGTGGTGGTGACCGCCTCCGCTTCGAGCGCGGTGATCTCGACCTGGTCGTGGAGTCTGACGTGGACGGTGGCGGTGGCGGGGAGGGCGAGGCCGGTGACGAGGCCGCCGACTTCGACGTGGGTGGCGGGTTCGTCGAGGTCCTCGGGGGTGATCTGCTGCCAGACGACGGGCTGCTCGAGCCGGGTGCCGTCGGCGTAGACGCAGGTCACCGTGGCGGGGAGGTCGGGGACGTTGCCGACGATCGTGGGTTGATGGACCGTTCGGACCTGCCCGGGCGCTTCGGCGAAGGCCTTCCATTCGAGGATGCCGACGCTGGCGGCGCCGCTCTGGAGGACCGCGCGGAGGCCGGTGGTGGTGACGGCGTCGAAGGCGACCTGGTTGTACTGGTCGGCGGCGGTGCCGTAGGCGCTGGCGCCGGTGACGTCCTTCCACTGGTCGCCGTCGCGGTACTGGATTTTCCAGGAGGCGGGGGTGCGGACGCCGCCGCCGTCGTCGAGGAAGTACATGTCGCTGGCGTTGAGCCGCACGGGGTTCGCCCAGTCGAGCTGGACCCACTGCTCGCCTTCTTCGGGCCAGGTGCCCCAGCGGGGGTTCTCGCCGTCGTTGGAGCGGGGCGGGTCGATGCCGTCGTTGATCGCGGTGATGTTCTCCCACGGCGAGGTGTAGGAGCCTGTGGGCGTGGCGAACAGGGCGGCGTTGGTGCGCGTGTCGGGTTCGGCGACGTTGATCTGGACGGTGGAGGTGGCTTCGGAAGTGCCGTCGCTGGCGGCGAGCTGGAGCGTGTAGGTGCCCGGCTCGGTGAAGGTGGCGACGGTCGCCGAGGCGGCGGGGTCTTCGAAGACGACCGCGCCTGGGCCGTCCACCATGGACCATGTGGAGGTGAGGCCGCCGCTGAGCGGGAGGCCGTCGTCCTTCACGGTGCCGGTGAGGCGGGCCTGCATCGGCTGGCGGAACTGGAGGTCCTGCCTGGCGAGGGCGTACGGGGCGACGTTCTCCGGTGCGGTGATTTCGTGGCCGCTGTCGTAGAGCTGGACTTCCTTGAGCCCGGTGGCGTGGCCGTCCTGGTGGTCCATGAGGATGCGCACGCGGTCGGTGCTGACCTGCGGGAACTGCACGAGGTTGTAGTTGGCCTGCGGGATCGCGGGGGTCTTGGCCTGGTTCTGGACGGTGACCCAGTCGGTGCCGTCGTGGTACTGGACCTGGTAGACAGCGGGTTCGGCGAGGCCGTCCACTGTGCGGTCGCGGTAGAAGTAGAGCCGGGCCTCGTCGATGTCGACGGTGCCGCCGAGGTCCACTTCGTACCAGTCGGAGTCGTTGCCGGACCCGGCGCTGGACCAGTAGGGGGCGTTGATGGTGGTGCCGTTGACGGCCCCTTCGGTGCTGGTGCCGTTCGCGGTGTGCGAGGCGGTCGCGGTCTGCCCTTCGGCGAGGTTCTCGGCGTCGCCTTCGAGGTCGGCGCCGGCCTTCGCGAACACGTCGACCACGCGGCCGTCGAGTGCGACCTCCTCGGGGGCGGAGAGGTCCTTCATCTTCTTGCTCTTGAGGACCTTGCCGCCGTCGGCGAGGGTCACGCGGCCGGTGTTCGGGTCCCAGACGGCGGGGACGAGGCTGTCGAGGGTGAAGGCGCGCTTGCCGTCGATGTAGACGGAGTAGCCCTCGGGGATGTCGCCGTAGTGGCGCTTGCCGTCGCCGGGCTTGTCCCAGACGATGCTCAGGTCGGAGTCGCGGTAGCGGAGGTCGTTGACGGTGAAGTGGTCCCAGCCGATGTCGATAGGCGAGAGCTCGAGCTTGTCGTCGGTGCGGGGGCGCAGGCCCGCCACGTCCTCGACGTAGGTCCAGATGCTGGAGCCGAGGGTGGTGTGGTGAATCCAGGAGCGGTAGTCGATCGACGCTGAGCCGGCGTTCCAGTCGGCCCAGAACTCGTTGGAGTCGGGCCAGGCCGTGTCGCCGCCGATGAAGGTGGACCAGGCGTTCCAGTACAGGAGCTTCTTGTAGTCCTCTTCGGTGATGGAGTCCTGGTCGTAGTCGCGGATCGCCGAGGAGAACAGGCGGAACTGGACCGTGGAGTTGATCTGCGAGAAGTTGTTCGAGCCGGGGTTGCCCTGCTCGGCGGCCTCGGCCTTGTCGGCCTGGTTGGCGGTGTAGAACGGGAAGACCGGGTACTGGGCCGGGTCCTCGAAGAGGCGCAGCGCGTCGGTGTACTTGGGCTCGTTCGGGATGGCGCCCACGGAGAACGGGTAGTAGTTGTTGATCTCCTTCCACGGGACGTGGTCGCCGGACTCGACGTGGACGTGCTCGAACAGCTGCGTCTCGGGGTTCCACAGGACGTCGGTGAGGGCGGCCTGGATGTTCTCGGCGAGGGTGCGCATCTCGTCGGCCTTCGCGGTGTCGCCGATGAGCTCGTAGGCTTCGGCGGCGGCCATCGCGCCGGAGTACTGGTACGCGGACTCGGCGCGGTCGAGGTCGCCGTCCCGCCAGTGGAAGGACACGGCGTCGGCGTCGTTGCCGGTCATCGCGCCCCAGTCGTACTCGATGAGGTAGTTGTCGTTGGAGTCGAACGTCTCCAGCTGGCCCTTCACGTCGCCTTCGGCGTAGCGGGCGAGGTTCTCGACGATGTCTTCAGGGCCGCCGTGGATCTGGTAGGAGCGCCAGGCGGCCTCGGCGATGTACTGGGTGTACGAGTTCGACCAGTTCTCGGGGTCGCCGGGGTTGTCCATGAACCGGCCGCCCTTGGAGGACTCGCCGGTGGAGACCCAGGGGCCGTAGGAGTAGGCGGGGTCGCGCAGGTACTTGAGGTCGTCGATGAACATGGGGACGGTGAGGGCGATGGCGTTGTTGTAGCCGAGGACGCCTTCGATGGAGGTGGGGAACTGGAAGTCGTTGCCCGGGATGTTCGCGTCGACGTAGTTGTAGCGCATCAGCCACCAGCGGTAGTAGATGAACTTCTTGTGCGCCTCGTCGGGGACGTCGAAGTAGGGGACGTTGTCCGCCCACCACTGGTTGTAGGTCCGCACGTGGGTGGCGAAGGCGTCCGCGGGAGCGGCCGACTTGTAGGACTCGTACTCGGCGGCCGACTCGGGGATCTCGGTGGCGACCATGCCGAGCTGGACTTTGAACGTGGCCGATTCGCCTTGGGCGAGTTCGAGTTCGCCGGTGAGGGAGCCTTCGGAGGGGGCGAGGCCGGTGCCGGAGAGGCGCGGGAAGACGGTGGTGAGGCGCTCGCCGCGGGAGTTCTGGACGTCGAGCACGCCGGTGAGTTCGTCCCCGGAGGCCTGCCAGGCGAAGTCGGAGTCGACGCGGACGGGCACTGTCGCCGCCGAGCCGTCGTTGGTCACGGTCACGTTGGCGACGGCGACGTTGTTGTCGGTGATGAACTTCTGCACTTCGACCTGGAGGTCGCCGCCCTCGTGGACGCTGGTCCAGTGGCTGGGGGTCTGGCGGCGCTGGTCGACGGCCTCGGTGAAGCCGGTGCCGCCGATGTCGATGGTGAAACCGTCGGTGTTCGAGGCCCGGTCGAAGAACGGGTCGTAGTAGGCGAGCTGGCCGCCGAAGCCGATCACGTCGGGGTCGTGGGCGCGCATGAGGAGCGCGCGGCCGCGGGTCATGAGCCACTGGTCGCCAGCCGGGTCCGCGCCCTCGCGGGCGAGGAGGCGGTCCATCCAGAAGTCGGTGCCGTCGGCTTCGGCCTCGAACATCGCGGGCATCATGCCGTCGATGTCGTAGGCGACCGGTTCGGGCGGGACGGCGTCGCCGCCGGTGAACTCGGGGTAGCCGATCGTCTGCTGGGCCGCCGCGGACCCGCCCGCGGCGACCACGAGGCCGGAAGCGAGGGCGAGGGATGCGGCGGTGGCGAGGAGTCGGGTGGACGTGGGGCGATGCACCATTGCGTGCCTCCGGGAAGGATGCGGGGTGTGCCGGGGCGCCGAAAGATCCGAAAACCTTTTCGGTGTTTGCGTCGCCACCGATGCTATGGGTCAGGCCACAGCGATGTCAATGCATTGATTGCCATGAATTCAATCGGAACCCTTGCCCGAAAGCCGGTTCGGCAAAGTTTCGGCCGGTCGGCTACAGTCGAGCCAGCCCGGAGGAAAATCCGGCCGCCGCCACGGCGGACCGGACCGGGCTCCGGACGAAGGAGGACGAGTGGCCCGAACCCCCGCATCGCGCGGCACCCGCGCCGCCACACTGTCCGATGTGGCGCGCCTGGCCGGCGTCTCGGTGGCCACGGCCTCCAAGGCGCTCAACGGCCGCAACCATGTGCACGCCCAGACCCGCGAGCGCGTCCTGGAGGCCGCCGCGCAGCTCTCGTTCTCCCCCAACTCGCTCGCACGCGGGCTCCTGGCCGGGCGCACGGGCACCGTCGGGCTCCTCACCTCGGACCTGGTGGGCCGCTTCAGCCTCCCGATCCTCATGGGCGCGGAGGACGCGTTCGGGGCGGGACAGGTCTCGGTGTTCCTGTGCGACGCGCGCGGCGACGCGATCCGCGAGCGACACCACGTGCAGGCCCTGCTCAGCCGCCGCGTGGACGGGCTCATCGTGGTGGGCTCCTCGACCGATCCGCGCCCGCCGCTGGCCGACGCGGTGGACGTGCCGGTCGTGTACGCCTACGCGCCGTCCGAGGCGCCCGACGACCTCTCGATCGTGCCCGACAACGTGAACGCGGGCCGGATGGCCGTCGAGCACCTCGTCGCGTGCGGCCGCACCCGGATCGCGCACATCAGCGGCGACCGCCACTACAGCGCCGCGCGCGACCGCGCGGCAGGGGCGCAGGCGGCCCTCGAGGCGGCCGGGCTCTCGCTGGTCGGCGAAGTCGCTTACGGCGCTTGGGAAGAGGGCTGGGGCCGCGCGGCGGCCGGGATGCTCCTCGACCGCGAGCCCGACGTCGACGCCGTCCTGTGCGGCTCGGACCAGGTCGCCCGGGGCGTGCTCGACACGCTGCGCGAACGGGGACGGCGCGTCCCCGAGGACGTGGCGGTCATGGGCTTCGACAACTGGGAGGTGCTCGCCACCGGCGCGCGCCCGCAGCTGACCAGTGTGGACATGAACCTCGAGGAGCTCGGCCGCGCCGCCGCGCGGGCCCTGTTCGAGGCGATCGACGACGAGCACGGCAAGGGCGTCCACACCGTCCAGTGCCGCGTGGTCGTCAGGGGCTCCACCGCGTCCGCCGGGTGAGTCCCGCCGCCTGAGCGGCGGGGAGTAGGTTGTCCGTTCGTGACCGCGAAGATGACCTCACCCCGCCACGCGACCTGGCTCGAACTCTTCTTCGACCTCGTCGTCGTCGCTGCCGTCGCCCAGCTCACGCACCTGCTGGAGCACCCCGACGGCGAGCACGTGGCCGCGTTCTTCATCCTCTACGCCGCGATCTGGCTCGTGTGGAGCTCGTTCACGGTGTACGCCAACGTCGCCTCGGACAAGACCCGCACCAGGACGATGCTGCTGGGGATGCTCGGCCTCGCGGCGATGGCCGCCGCGATCCCCGAGGCGACCGGCGCGCACGCGGCCGTGTTCGGCGCGGCCTACATCTACACCAGCGGCGTCGCGTCCCAGGGGATCAACCGGACCGGGAAGATCGTGCTCGGCTGGTCCGCGGTGCAGCGCAACGCGGGCCTGTTCCCGTTCATCATCGCGTTCTGGTTCGCCGACCGGCCGTGGGTCCTCCTGGGCCTGTGGGCGCTCGGCGTCGTGCTGACGCTCGCCTCGGGCATGGTCGCCGACATGAACGACCCGGAGCGGATGCAGGAGTTCCAGGCCCGCATGAACCGCCACGCCGATCGCCGCCGCAACCCCAGGCCCGCACTGGAACTGGAGTCGACGCACGGCGCGCACCTGGGCGAGCGCCTCGGCCTGTTCATCATCATCGTCCTCGGCGAGGCCGTGCTCCAGGTGGTGACCGCGATGGGCGGGGTCGAATGGGGATGGAGCCAGATCGGGATCGGCCTCGCAGGGTTCGGGCTCCTCATCGGACTGTGGTGGCTGAACTTCCGGTACGGCTTCGACGAGGAGAACGAGACGCAGCCGCGCGTGCTGCTCCCCGCGCACCTGGTCGTCGCCGTCTCGATCACCCTCATCGCGTTCGGCCTCGGCACCGCCGCCGAGCACGCGACCGACCCGCTGCCGGACCTGCACCGCTGGCTCCTGTGCGGCTCGCTCGCGGTGTGCCTGGCGCTGTGCGCGCTGGCGAACCGGGCCTGGTGGGGGCTGCTGATCTGCGCGGCACCGCTCGCCATGGCGGCCTTCGGGTCCGGCGCCGCGGCCGTGTTCACCGTGCTCGTCCTGGCCGTCTCGACCGGCGGGTTCGTCGTCTACTGCAACCGCCGCCCCGCCCGCGCGTGAGGAGCGGTTCGCGCAGAATTCGGCGATTATTTTCATTCGCCGCACTACCCGTGTAGCTGATTTTCATGGGAGATTGTGGAGGACCCTGCACCGCACTCCCGAAGGCCAGGTCCCATCGTGCGCACGACCCCCTGGATCGCCGCGGCCGTCCTCGCCGCGACGCTCACCGCCCCGCCCGCGAACGCCCAGGCGACCGACGGCGACGCCATCGACATCGCCGCCGACGCAACCCCTATCGCTCCCGGCATCGCCCTCGAGTCCTTCGACCGCTGGGAGGACCAGGGCTGGATCAGAGGCGACGCGGCCACGATCGACCTCACCGCGGGGACGCAGGCCGAGTACCTCTCCCCCGGCCGGGTCGCGGCGGCCGAGCCGGTCCGCGCACAGCTTGACGGCCTCGAAGGCGCGGTCCTCGCCTTCAACGCCGACTTCTTCGACATCAACGACACCGGCGGCGCCGAAGGCGTCGCCGTCGCCGACGGCGAACTCGTCAAATCGGCCGCCACCGGATCGTCCAACGTCATCGGCATCAACGCCGACGGCACCGCCGCGATCCAGTCGATCGGCTTCACCGGCACCGCGACCGGCCCGACCGGCGACCTCGCGCTCCACGGCCTCAACACCACCGCACTGCCTGCCGATCGCATCGGCGTGTACAACGCCGACTGGGGCGACGCGAGCCGCGCCCGCGTCGCCGACGGCGCGACCGCGCTTACTGAAGTCCACATCGTCGAAGGCAAGGTCACCGCCGTTACCGATGCGCCGCAAGCAGGTGCGATCGCCGACGACACGACCGTGCTGTTCGGCCGCGAGGCCGGAGCGCAGGCCCTCGCGCAGCTCCAGGTCGGCGACGAAGTCGCGGTCGAGTACGCCGCCGTCCCCCAAGACGACATGCCCGAGACCGCCGTCTCCGGCCGCCAGCTCCTCATCCAGGACGGCCAGGTCGTCGACCACGCCGACCAGGCCCGACACCCGCGCACCGCCGTCGGCGTCTCCGCAGACGGCACCCACCTGTACGTCCTCACCGTTGACGGCCGCCAGGCCGCCAGCGGCGGGTACACCCTCGAAGAGACCGCCGAACAGCTCCTCGCGATGGGCGCCCACAGCGCCCTCAACCTCGACGGCGGCGGCTCCTCCACCCTCATCGCCCGCGCCCCCGGCACCAGCGGCCTCGTCACCGTCAACAGCCCCTCCGACACGACCGAACGCGCCGTCGGCAACGGCCTCGCGTTCACCGTCCCCGCAGGCGACGGCGACCCGGCCGGGTTCGCGCTCGCCCCGCAGGCGCCCTTCATACCCGGCGCGATCGAAAGCGGCGACTTCGACCGCGTCTTCCCCGGCCTGACCCGGCCGCTCTCGGTGGCGGCCTATGACGACGCGTACGGGCCCGCCGACGCCGACCCGCACCTGCAGACCTCGCCCTCCCGGCTCGGCTGGGTCGACGACGACGCGGTCTTCCACGCCCGCAACCGCTCCGGCACCGCCACCGTGACCGCGAAGGACGGCGGCGCGGAAGGCTCGACCGAGCTCCAGGTCCTCGGACCGCTCGCCGCGCTCGAACCGTCCCGGCGGCTCGTGTCCATCGCCGACATCGGGGCGACCGCGTCGTTCCAGCTCATCGGCGCCGACGCGCAGGGCTTCACCGCGCCCATCGACCCCGGCGACGTCGGCCTCGCGTACGACGAGGAGTTGTTCGCGATCGAACCGGACGGCCTGGGCGGCTTCACCGTCACCGCGAAAGCCGCGGGCTCCGGCACCGTCGACCTCGACGTGAACGGGCACGCCACCGCGCTCGCCGTCACCGTCGGCCTCGAAGCGCACACGGTCGCCGACTTCACCGACGCCGCACAGTGGACGTTCTCGACCGCCCGCGCCACCGGGTCCATGGCACCCGCAGAAGGCCACGACGGCGCGGGCCTCGCCCTCGCCTACGACTTCACCCAGTCCACCGCGACCCGCGCCGCCTACGCCCGGCCGCCAGCGAACATCCCCGTCACGGGCCAGCCGCAGCGCTTCAGCATGTGGGTCAACGCCGAAGGCGACGGCGAGTGGCCGTCACTGCACCTCAAGGACGCCAACGGCACCGACGTCGTGCTCCGCGGCGCCTACCTCACCGAACCGGGCTGGACCCAGCTCGAGTTCGACGTCCCGGCAGGCGTGGCCTACCCCGTCTCGGTGTACCGCTTCTACGTCGCCGAGACCCGCGCGACCGCCTCCTACCAGGGCTCGGTCCACATCAGCGACCTCGTCGCCTACACCGCACCGGAAGTCGCGATACCGCGCAACGAGCCCGCGCCGGACCCGATGGTCGCCGGGGACCTCGACGGCGCGGACTGGACGTTCGCGGTCATGTCGGACGCCCAGTTCGTCGCCGAGAATCCCGACAGCGCCATCGTCGCCTCCGCCCGCCGCACGCTCCGCGAGATCAAGGACTCCGACGCCGAGTTCCTGCTCGTCAACGGCGACCTCGTCGACGAATGCGAGAGCGACGACCTGGCGCTGGCGAAGCAGATCCTCGACGAGGAGCTCGGCGGCGAACTCGAGTGGGTGTACGTGCCGGGCAACCATGAGGCCATGGGCTGCAAGGTCTCGGACTGGTCGGCGGTGTTCGGCCCCGCCCACCAGGTGTTCGACCGGGGCGGCACGAGGTTCGTCACGCTCGACACCTCGGGGCTGACGATCGGGAAGGGCGGCTGGGAGCAGATCCGCATGCTGCGCGACGCCCTCGACGCGGCCGCCGCCGACCCGGCCATCGACTCGGTCGCGGTCGTCGCGCACGTCCCGGTGAACGACAAGAGCCCGCAGCAGGCGAGCCAGCTCGGCGACCGGCTCGAGGCCGAGGTGGTCGAGCAGTGGCTCACCGCGTTCGAGACCGGCAGCGGCAAAGAGGCGGTCTACATCGGCGCGCACACCGGGTACTTCGACGCGTCCCGCGTGGACGGCGTGTCGTACTGGGTGAACGGCAACTCCGGGAAGGCCCCTTCGAGCACGCCCGAGGAGGGCGGGTTCATCGGCTGGACGGAGTTCGGCCTCGGCGCCTCGAGCGGGGAATGGCTCGCCGCGCAGGTCCACCCCCAGGTGGACGAGCTGATCCTGACCGCCCCGGACCTCGCGCCCGGCGCGACAGTCACCGTCGAAGCCGAACTGGCCCAAGGCGGTACGCAGATCCCAGTGGTCTACCCGATGGGCGTCGCGTGGTCGGGCTCGAACGTCTACATCGGGGAGCGGCCGCCCGGCCCGCTCGCGTGGTGGCGCTACGACGCCTGGTTCGACCCGGCAACGCTCGAGCTCAAGGCTTGGCGCAAGGGCACCGTCGAACTGACCGCCACCGTCAACGGTGTGGCGGCGACGGACACGGTCGCGATCGGCTGACGAACGCTGCGGGCCCGGACGGCGCCTCCGGGCCTTCAGCGTTCCGGCACATGGCAGTCGGCGAGGTGGTCGTCGACCATGCCGATGGCCTGCATCATCGCGTAGGCGGTGGTGGGCCCGACGAACTTGAAGCCGCGCTTCTTGAGCGCCTTCGACAGCGCGGTCGACTCCTCGGTGACGGCGGGGACGTCGGCGATGCGCTTGGGGCGCTCGCGCGGCTCGGGCGCGAACGACCACACGAGGTCGCTGAGGCCACCGTCAGCGGTACCGGCGAGCGCGGCGGCGGCCTTGGCGTTCGCGATCGTGGCCTCGATCTTCATGCGGTTGCGCACGATGCCTTCATCTTCAAGCAGCCGTTGGGTGTCGGCCTCGGTGAACGCGGCGACCTTCGCGATCGCGAAGCCCGCGAAGGCTTTGCGGAAGGCCTCGCGCTTGCGCAGGATCACCAGCCACGACAGGCCGGACTGGAAGGCCTCCAGGCTGACCCGCTCGAACAGGGCGTCGTCGCCGCGGATCGGCCGCCCCCACTCCTGGTCGTGGTAGTCCCGGTAGACCTCGGGCGTTGTGCCCCAAGGGCACCGCATCAGGCCGTCGGTCTCGCCTGCCACCGCGTCGCTCACTGTGCACTCCCCTCGCGCGAACCGCCCCGAGCGTACGCGCCGCCACCGACAATTCCCTCCGCCACACTCGCGCACCCCAGGTTGCTTATTGCAAGATACTTGCAATAGAGTCAGGGCAGTACCCCGCGAGAAGGAGCCCCCATGTCCACCACGCCCACCGGCCACACCCTTCCCGACCTCGTCATGACCTGGGGCCGCGGCCGCGCCCACTCGCGGACCACCGCGCAGCCCGAGCCGGTCGAAGGCGGCTTCCGGGTCGCCGTCGGCCCGCCCAGCACCGAGGTGCGAGAGGTCTTCCACACGTACACGCCCGAATCCCTCGCCGCTGCCGCCGAACGCCTCGACGCGCCCGGCAACCAGGTCATGATCGCCGGGCCCTCCGCGCTGCTGGCCTCGATCGTGCCGTCGACCTGGACGCTGGACGAGGGCGGCCACCTCATGACCGTCCAGTTCACCCAGCCCGCGTACGCGGTCCCCGAGGACTACCGGCTCGCGCTGGAGACCGTAGGCCCGCTCACGGTGGCTCGCGTGTTCCACTCCAACGGCGACCTCGCCGCCTCCGCGCGGCTCGGCCGCGACGGCGGGTTCGGCGTCTTCGACAAGGTCGTCACCGCCCCTGTCCACCAGCGCCGCGGCCTCGGCTCGCTCATGATGAAGGCGCTGTCGGGCAGCGCCTACGCGCAGGGCATGCGCTTCGGCCTCCTCGTCGGCAGCGACGACGGCCGCGCCCTCTACGAACACCTCGGCTGGTCGTTCGTGTCCGATTTCCCGGGCGCGCGGAGCAAGCGCGGCTGACCTCGCGACGCGTGTGCCCCATTTTTCCGATGTTTCTCTGACAAGTCTCCCAGTGGCCTGATGGCTTGTGCCCGCAGAATCTGGGGAACGAACTGCCAGAGAGGTGTGAAACGGTGAGCGCGAAGCAGCAGCAGGAGACGTTGACGTACGAGGGCCGGCCCTATGCGAAGCCGGACGAGGAACTGGTCGACCAGGGCCTCCAATTCGACATCGGGACGCTGCTGAGCCGCCGCGGCGTGCTCTTCGCGGGCGGCGGCGTGGCGGCGGCGCTGGGCCTCGCGGCGTGCGGCACGTCGTCGGACGGCACGAGCTCGGACTCCACGACCAGCGCGGCGGCCGACGCCACGGACCTGACCGAGATCCCGGAGGAGACGGCGGGCCCGTACCCGGGCGACGGCTCGAACGGCGCGGACGTACTCGAGCAGAGCGGCGTCGTGCGCAGCGACATCACGTCGAGCTTCGGCACCGGCAGCGCCGTCGCCGAGGGCGTGCCGATGACGCTGGAGCTCACGATCTACGACATGGCGAACGGCAACGCGCGCTTCGAAGGCGTCGCGGTGTACGTGTGGCACTGCGACCGGGACGGCGAGTACTCGATGTACTCCGAGGGCCTGGAGAACGAGAACTACCTGCGGGGCGTGCAGATCGCCGACGCCGACGGCGTCGTGACGTTCACGAGCATCTTCCCGGCCTGCTACTCGGGCCGCTGGCCGCACATCCACTTCGAGGTGTACCCGGACGAGGCGTCGATCACCGACTCGGCGAACGCGATCGCGACGTCGCAGGTGGCGCTGCCGCAGGACGTGTGCGAGACGGTCTACAACGACGCCGAAGGGTACGAGAACTCGGTGACGAACCTCAGCCAGGTCTCGCTGGACTCGGACAACGTGTTCAGCGACGACGGCGGGGCCTCCCAGCTGGCCACGGTGAGCGGCGACGTGAACAGCGGCTACACGGTATCGCTGCCGGTCGGCGTCGACACGTCCACTGAGGCGGGCGGCGGCGGGGCCGCGCCTTCCGGTGGCGGCGGCGGGGCGCCGGGCGGCGAGATGCCTTCGGGCGAGCCGCCTTCGGACCAGGGCTAGAGCGCGCAAGGCCGCTCCCGCTGCGACTCACGCTGCGGGAGCGGCCTTTTTCGTTCCCTAGTGGAGGACGACGAGTCCGGTCTCGCCGAAGAGCGTGGCGGCCAGTGAGGGCCGGTTCCCGGCTTTGACGGGGAGTTTCGCGCCGACGGCCGCGAGGTGCGGTTCGATCCGCTCGGGGTGCGGGTGTACGCCTTCGAGGCCGACGAGCGGCACGACCGGCAGGTTCGCCGACGGGTGCGCGGTCTGCCCCCAGTCGATGAGGAACGGGACGAGCCCGGTCCGGCCGCGTTCGGCGTCGAGCGTGAGCTTCCAGTTGAGCTGGTCCCCGGCGGGGGTCTGGCGGGACATGGCGCGGGCCTCGCCCGGGTCGTACCCGGCCTGGCGGGAGGCCGCGACGGCGGCGTCGATGCCTTCGACGCGGACGGCCCAGGTCGCGATGCGGGCCTCGGTGAGGCCGTCGATCCCGAAGGGGCGCGGGCCTTCCGGGGTGCCCTGCTCGGGGTCGGGGCCGATGATCTCGAGGTAGCCGCCTTCGCCGAGGCCGAGCAGGAAGTTCCTGGTGCCCAGGCCCGGGTGGACGCCCCCGGGGACCGGTCGGGTCCCGGTCAGGCGGGTGACCTCCGCGACGGTGGCGGCGAGGTCCGGCGTGGCGAGGACGAGGTGGTCGAGTGAGGACATAGGCCCCAGTTTAATCACCGTGCACCACTGGCGTAACGGGTGTTGCAGCGCGCGTCTAGTTCAGGCCTAGCGCCGGTCGGGGTTGGCGAGGGTCTGCAGCATGTCGTCGACGGGCTCGGCGAGGACCTTCGCGGCGGCGTCCTCGACTTCGGACTCCGCGTGGTGATGGTGGTACTCGGTGCGGCAGCCGTCGTGGCCGTACGAGGCGTCGGGCGCGGGCGGCTCCGTGTCGCGGCGCATGAGGTCGCCGATGCCGTGTTCGAGCAGCCCGAAGGCGTGCTTCGCGGCGGACACGGCCCTGGAGTGGAGCTCGTCGATCGGCTCGCCTTCCAGCAGCCCCCGCACGTTGACCTCGACGAGGAGGTGCTGGGTGTGCAGCAGCTGGGAGGCGACCAGGCGCGAGGTGAGCGGGGCGTGCCCCTCCTCCATGAGCGCTTCGGCGAGCAGTACCGCCGACTGGCGGCGGTAGTCCATGGCCTTGATGAGCAGCGAAGGCGTCGCCACGAGCAGGCGCTGCACCCGCAGGAACACCCCGTTGTCGCTCAGGCCCACCTGGGGGGTGCGGCGCTCCAGCAGGTGGAGGTAGTGGCCGCACAGGGCCTCATGCGGGGTGGTGCCCTTGGGGCGCTCGCGCACGATCCGGGCGGCGTCGCCGGTGTGGTGCTTCATGCCGCCGATGACGAGGTCTTCCTTCGTCGGGAAGTAGTTGAAGACCGTGGCCTTGGAGACGTCGGCGGCGGCCGCGATCTCGGCGACCGACACGTCCTCGAACCCGCTGGCCTCGAACAGGTCGAGTGCGGTCTTCCGCAACAGCTCCCAGGTCGCGTTCTTCTTGCGCTCGCGCAGTCCCGCCTTGTGCTCCACCCTTTTACTATACCAGATCAAAATCTGAACCAGGAAAAAACTTGTACCCGGTCAAATTCTACTGCTATCCTCGAGCACATGACAGGAACACCACCCGCACCCTCGGCCCGGAAGGCCCCGGACGAAGAGTCCTCGCCGGAGGGCTCGATCGTCCGGCTCCTCGCCGAGTACCTGCGCCCGCACCGCCGCAACCTCGCCCTCACCGTCGTGCTCCAGATCGTCGGCACCGTCGCGTCCCTCTACGTGCCGACCCTCAACGCCGACCTCGTCAACCAGGGCGTCGCCACCGGCGACACCGCGTACGTGCTGCGCCACGGCGCGGTCATGCTCGCGGTCACCCTCGTGCAGATCGCCGCGTCCGGCTTCGCCGTCTACTTCGGCGCCAAGACCGCGATGGCCCTCGGCCGGGACCTCCGCGCCGACCTCTTCGCGCAGGTCCAGCGCTTCTCCTCCGCCGAGATGGAGCGCTTCGGCGCGCCCTCGCTCATCACCCGCGCCACCAACGACATCACGCAGGTCGTGACCATGCTCGTCATGGCGCTCACGATGCTGCTCACCGCGCCCATCGCCGCGATCGGCGGCCTCGCCCTCGCGGTGGGCCTCGACGTGCCCATGACCGGCGTGCTCCTGGCCGCCATCCCCGTGGTCGCCGTCGTCATCTACTTCATCGTCGTCGCGATGATCCCCGCCAGCCGCGTCATGCAGCGGCGCATCGACGACATCAACCGGGTCATGCGCGAGCACATCACCGGCATCCGCGTCATCCGCGCGTTCGTCCGCGACGGCCACGAGCAGCGCCGCTTCAACGAGGCGAACGCCGAGCTCACCGCGGCCTCACTCAAGGTCGGCCGCGTCCAGGCCTTCTTCGGCGCCACCGCGATGGGGTTCAGCAACCTCACCTCGATCGCCATCGTCTGGCTCGGCGCGGGCCGCATCGCCAACGGCACCATGCAGATCGGCGACCTCATCGCGTTCCTCACCTACGCCGGGATGATCCTCGGCGCGGTCATGATGTCGATGGGCGTGTTCATGATGGCCCCGCGCGCCAAGGTCGCCGCCGGACGCATCCGCGAGGTCCTCGACACCGTGCCGAGCATCGCCGACCCGGCCGAACCCGTCACCGAGCTCGCCGGGCTCGGCGAGCTCGAACTCAAGGGCGTGACCTTCCGGTACGCCGGAGCCGAAGAGGCCGTCCTCCGCGACGTCGACCTCGTCGCCCGGCCCGGCCAGACCACCGCCGTCATCGGCTCCACCGGCGCGGGCAAGACCACCCTGCTCCACCTCATCCCCCGCCTGTTCGATGTGGACTCGGGCGCGATCCGCGTAGACGGCGTCGACGTCCGCGAGATGGACCGGGCCCTCATCGCCCGCACCATCGGGCTCGTCCCCCAGCGCGCGTACCTGTTCTCCGGCACCGTCGCCTCCAACCTCCGCTACGGCGACCCGGACGCGAGCGACGAGGACCTCTGGCGCGCACTCGAGACCGCGCAGGCCGCCGCGTTCGTGCGCGCCATGCCCGACGGGCTCGACACCGTCATCGGCCAGGGCGGCACCACTGTCTCCGGCGGCCAGCGCCAGCGGCTCGCCATCGCCCGGACCCTGGTGGCGCGCCCCAAGGTCTACCTCTTCGACGACTCGTTCTCCGCGCTCGACACCGCCACCGACGCGGCGCTGCGGGCCGCGCTCGCCCGGGACATCGCCGACGCCGCGCAGGTGATCGTGGCCCAGCGGGTCTCGACCATCCGCGACGCCGACCGGATCGTCGTGCTCGACGCCGGGCGCGTGGCGGGCACCGGCACCCACGAGGAGCTGCTGGCGGGCAACGCCGTATACGCCGAGATCGTCAACTCCCAACTCACCCTTCAGGAGGCGCTGTGAGCATGATGGGCAGGCCGGGCGGCGCGCCCGGCACCAGCAAGGCCGAGGACTTCCGCGGCACCGTCAGCCGCATCCTGGAACTGCTGCGGCGCAACCCGCTGCGGCTGGGCTCGGTGGTCGGCTTCGGCGTCCTCATGGTCGCCGGGATGCTCTCGATCCCCACCGTGCTCGGTCGCGCGACGGACCTCGTGATCGACGGTGTGGCCTCGGGCGGCATGGACTACGCGGCGCTCGCGGGGATGCTCGGCGTCGCCGTGGTCCTCTCCCTGGCGACCTTCGGCATCACCGTCCTCAACGGCCGCACGATCGCGAAGCTCGCGCAGGAGATGGCGTTCGAGCTGCGCGCGGAGGCGGACCGGAAGATCTCAGCGCTCCCGTTGCGGTACTTCGACTCCCGTTCGCGGGGCGAGGTGCTGTCGCGGGTCACCAATGACATCGACAACCTGACGCAGACGGTGGGGCAGGTGACCCAGCGGATCGTGCAGGGCCTGCTGTTCCTCATCGGCGTGCCGGTCATGATGCTCACGATCTCGCCGCTGCTCACGCTCGTGGTGCTGCTGACGATGCCGCTCACGGTGCTGGCGGCGCGGGTGATCGGCAAGCGCAGCCAGCCGCGGTTCGCGAAGCAGTGGGCGACGACCGGGAAGCTCAACGGGCATGTGGAGGAGATGATCACCGGGCACCAGCTCGTGACCCTCTTCGGCCGCCAGGCCCAGGGCGCGGCCCGGTTCAAGGCCCAGAACGAGGAGCTGTACGAGAACACGGTGCGCGCCCAATGGGTGGCGGGCCTGCTCGGCCCGGCGATGGCGTTCCTCGGGTCGGTCACGTACGTGCTCGTGGCGGTGGTCGGCGGGCTCCAGGTGGCCGCGGCGGTGCTCACGTTCGGGCAGATCCAGGCGTTCATCCAGTACACCGGGCAGTTCTCGAACCCGTTGAACATGCTCGCGGGCATGTTCGGCCAGGTCCAGTCGGCGGTCGCGTCGGGCGAGCGCGTGTTCGAGTTCCTCGATGCCGAAGAGCAGCAGCCCGATCCGCCCCGTGTCGACACCGCGCTCGACACGGTGCAGGGGAAGGTCGCGTTCGAGGACGTCTCGTTCCGGTACCTGGAGGACGAGCCGCTCATCGAGCACCTGTGGCTCTCCGCCGAGCCGGGCCAGACCGTGGCGATCGTCGGCCCGACGGGCGCGGGGAAGACCACGCTGGTCAACCTGCTGATGCGCTTCTACGACCTGGACGCGGGCCGGATCACCGTGGACGGCGTCGACGTCTCCACGGTCGAGCGGGAGCGGATGCGGCGGCGCATCGGCATGGTCCTGCAGGACACGTGGCTGTTCGACGGCACGATCGCGGAGAACATCGCCTACGGCAGGCCGGAGGCGACCCGCGAGGAGGTCGTGGCGGCCGCTTCGGCGGCGCACGCGGACCACTTCATCCGGACGCTCCCGGACGGGTACGACACGGTGGTGGGCGCCGAGGAGGGCAGCCTGAGCGCTGGTGAGCGGCAGCTGGTGACGATCGCGCGGGCGTTCCTGATCGACCCGTCGATCCTGATCCTCGACGAGGCCACGAGCTCGGTCGACACCCGCACCGAGATGCTGGTGCAGCAGGGCATGGTCGCGCTGCGGCAGGGCCGCACGAGCTTCGTGATCGCCCACCGCCTCTCGACCATCCGCGACGCGGACGTGATCGTGGTGATGGAGCACGGCCGCGTCGTCGAGCAGGGCGACCACGACGAACTCCTCGCCTCAGGGGGCGCCTACGCCCGCCTCTACGAGGCCCAGTTCGCGCAACCGGCGGCGGACCCGGAGGCAGTCGCCTGAGCGGACGGCTCCGGGCCCTGCCGAGGCGGCGGGGCACGGCGGACCGCAGCGGGGAACGACCGGAAACCAGGACCCGCAGCGGGGGGGGGGGGGGGGGGGGGGGGGGGGGGGGGGGGGGGGGGGGGGGGGGGGGGGGGGGGGGGGGGGGGGGGGGGGGGGGGGGGGGGGGG
>NZ_JBVJHZ010000064.1:0-18073 GCF_055586545.1 Glycomyces sp. NPDC050141
AGAGGTGCGCGGTAGTCTTTCTCCCTCCCCCCCCCCTTCCCCCCCCCCCCCCCTCCCCCCCCCCCCCCCCCCCCCCCCCCCCCCCCCCCCCCCCCCCCCCCCCCCCCCCCCCCCCCCCCCCCCCCCCCCCCGACGCCGCAAGGAGTTCGCCTGCCTGGAAGGGCGCGAGCCTCCTAGTTGATCTCGAGGGGGTCGCCGCCTTGGCGGGTGCCGGTGTCGAGGGCGTCGATCTGGGTGAGGTCGGCGTCGGTGAGGGCGAAGTCGAGGACCTGCCAGTTCTCGCGGATGCGGTCGGGGGTCTCGGATTTGGGGATCACGACGTTGCCGCGCTGGAGGTTCCAGCGGAGGACCACCTGGGCGGGGGTGCGGCCGTGGGCCTCGGCGACGGCCTTGACGGCGGGCTCGTCGAAGAGGCCGCCGGAGCGGAGACCGAGCGGGCCCCAGGATTCGGTGACGACGCCGTGCTCGTCGTGCCAGGCCCGCAGTTCGGGCTGGCTGAAGTACGGGTGGAGCTCGACCTGGTTGACCTCGGGGGCCGTGCCGGTCTCGGCCTCGCAGCGGGCGAGGTGGTCGATGGTGAAGTTCGAGACGCCGGCCGAGCGGAGCAGGCCCTCGGAGCGGGCGTCGAGGAGCGCGCGCCAGGACTCGGCGTACTTGTCGACCTGCGGGCGCGGCCAGTGGAGGAGGTACAGGTCGAGGTAGTCGGTGCCGAGCCGCTCCAGGGACTCGTCGAGGTTGCGGCGGACCTCGTCGTAGCCGTGGTCCCAGGTCTTGCTGGTGAGGAAGATATCGCCGCGGGCGATGCCGGATTCGTTGATCGCCTTGCCGACGCCGGTCTCGTTCTTGTAGCCCACCGCGGTGTCGACGAGCCGGTAGCCGGTTTCGAGCGCGGTCTCGACCGCGGCGCGCACGTCGGTGCCGTCCTCGATCCTGAAGGTGCCGTAGCCGTAACGGGGGATCTCAGCCCCGCCAGACAGGGTGATGGCTGTGCTCAGTTCGCTCATGCGCGCGAGCCTACCCATTTGGCGAGCGATTGCAACTTCGCTCCCGCGAAGAAACTTGCCGTTCTGGAAAGTCTCGACTTGACGAGATGGAAAGTCGTCGGCTAGACTTTCCATCATGGAAAGCAACGTGAACCCCCAAGAGGCCCAGGCGGCCCTGGACGCCGTGGCCGAATCCCGCTCCAGCATCGCCGACAAGCTCTACACCCCGTGGTGGTACCACCCGGCCCTCGGCATCCTCGTCGGCGGCCTCATCGCCGTCGCCTACTCCGGCTTCCCCTTCGTCGCCTTGATCCCGGCGCTCCTCATCTACGCCGGAGGACTCGCGGCGCTGGTCACCGTCTACCGCCGCAAGTCCGGCGTATGGCTCAACGGCAATGAGGCCGGCCCCCGGTCGCGCCGCAGCCTCTACCGGTTCGGCGCGGCCGTCCTCGCCGCGGCGGTCGTCGGCGCGGTCTTCGCCATCGGCATGGAGATCCGCTGGGTCGGCCCGCTCACCGGCCTCGTCGTCGCGGTCGCGATCAGCGTGTGGGGCAGGCACTTCGACGAGCTCATGCGAGCGGACCTGCGCGAGTCGGCATGAGCACCGAAGCCCGGTTCGACGAGATCATCCACGCGCCCAACCGGTTGCGAATCTGCTCGATGCTCTCGGCGATGAACGAGGTCGAGTTCGCGGCCCTCCGTGAGAGCCTGGGCGTCAGCGACTCGGTCCTCAGCAAGCAGCTCAAGGCTCTCGAGGACGCCGGGTACGTCAAGGTCAGGAAGTCCCCTCTGGACGGACGCACCCGCACCTGGGCCGCGTTCACCCCCGAGGGCAAGGACGCCTTCAACGGGCACGTGGCCGAACTCCGCCGCCTCGCGGCGGGCATCGAGGCGTCATAGCGAACGAAACGCGAGGCGGGCCGGGGAGGCATCCCCGGCCCGCCTCGTCGTCGCTCAGCGCTCGTTGCTGCCGGGGTCGATGCCCTGGCGCTCGCCGGTCTCCAGCGCGTCGATCAACGCCATCTCGCCCTCGGTGAGCGCGAAGTCGAACACGTCGAAGTTCTCGGCGATGCGGCTCGCCTTGGAGGACTTGGGGATCACGACGCAGCCGTGCTGCAGGTGCCAGCGGATGACCACCTGGCCCGGGCTCTTCCCGTGCGCCTCGGCGGCGGCCGTGACGGCCGGTTCGGCGAGGACCGAGCCGGTGCGCTGGCCGAGCGGCCCCCACGACTCGGTGGCGATGCCGCGCTCGGCCTGCCAGGCCCGCAGCTCGGGCTGGTTGAAGTACGGGTGCAGCTCGACCTGGTTCACCGAGGGGTACACGCCGACGGCCTCGCGGACCCGGTCGAGGTGCTCGGGCAGGAAGTTCGAGACGCCCGCCGAGCGGATCAGGCCCTCCTCCTTGGCCTTGAGCAGGGCCTCGAAGGTCTCGGCGTACAGGCCCTGCTTGGGGGAGGGCCAGTGGATCAGGTACAGGTCGAGGTAGTCGGTGCCCAGCCGTTCAAGCGAGGCTTCGAGGGCTGCGCGGGCCTTGTCCGCGCCGTGGTGGTCGTTCCAGACCTTCGTGGTGAGGAAGACCTCGCCGCGCGGGACGCCAGAGCCGTTGATCGCGCGGCCGACGCCGACCTCGTTGCCGTACATCTCGGCGGTGTCGATCAGCCGGTATCCGGCGGCCAGCGCGGCCTCGACGGCGTGCTGGGCCTCGTCGTCGCCCACCTTGTAGGTGCCGTAGCCGATGCGGGGCATCGCGGTGCCGTCGTTGAGCATGATCGGAGCGCTGAGATCAGTCATGCCCCGAGGGTAGCCGCGTCAGAGGGCCTTGCGGTCGGCGTCGACCATGATCCGCGCGAGCTCGCCCCAGTGGACCTTGGCCTTCCAGCCGATCTCGCGCGCGATCTTGGCCGGGTTCCCGATGAGCTCGGGGACCTCGGCCGGCCGCTCGTACCGCTCGTCGTGCTCGACATGCTCGCGCCAGTCGAGCCCGGCGTGGCCGAACGCGGCCTCGGCGAAGTCGCGGACGGTGGCGGGCCTGCCGGTGGCGAGGACGTAGTCGACCGGTTCGTCGTGCTGGAGCATGAGCCACATGGCCTCGACGTACTCGGGCGCGTAGCCCCAGTCGCGCACGGCGTCCATGTTGCCGAGGAAGACCTTCCGCTCCAGGCCGGCCTCGATCCGGGCGACGGCGCGGGTGATCTTGCGGGTCACGAACGTCTCGCCGCGCCGGGGGCTCTCGTGGTTGAAGGAGATCCCGTTGACGGCGAACATGCCGTAGGACTCGCGGTAGTTCACGGTGGCCCAGTGGGCGTAGACCTTCGCGACGCCGTAGGGGCTGCGCGGGTGGAACGGCGTGGTCTCGTCCTGCGGGGGCGCGGTCAGGCCGAACATCTCCGAAGTGGACGCCTGGTAGATGCGGGTGTCGATCCCGCTGGCGCGCACGGCTTCCAGGAGCCGGATCACGCCGAGCGCGGTCACGTTCGCGGTGTACTCGGGCAGGTCGAAGCTGACGCGCACGTGGCTCTGCGCGGCGAGGTTGTAGATCTCGTCGGGGCGCACGTCCCGGATGAGGTTGACGAGCATCCCGGCGTCGGTGAGGTCGCCCTTGTGCAGGAAGAGCTTGCGTCCGGCGTCGTGCGGGTCCTGGTAGACCGCGTCGAGGCGGGAGGTGTTGGCCAGGAGCGAGGACGCGTGCCGGACGATCCCGTGGACCGTGTACCCCTTCGCGAGCAGCAGCTCGGTCAGGTACGAGCCGTCCTGCCCGGTGATGCCGGTGATCAGGGCGGTCTTGCCGGGTGCGGTGGTCATGCGCGGTCCTTCGGGGGTGTCGTGATCGGCAGGTGTTCGGAGCGGCCGATCCAGTCGGCGCACAGCCGCAGTCCCTGGCGGCGCGCGAAGGCGGGGTCGCGGCTCTCGGCCAGGCGCAGCACCCCGTCGGCGACGCCCGCGGAGTAGGTTGCGGGGTCGGCGACCGGGGCTCGCTCCAAGCGGGCGAGGATCACGCCTTCGACGAGGCCGAAGACGAGGTGCGCGCGCTCGGCGAGCCCGCCGGGCGGGTAGTCGAGGGCCGGGCCGGTGCGGCCGAGGAGTTCCCGGTAGGAGTCGCGCAGCCGCCCGCGCATCTGCCGGAACGGCGCGAAGGCCTCCTGCTGCACTTCGGGCAGCAGGTACAGCGCGCCGAGGTTGTGCTCGGCCCCGGCGAGCTGCGCGGCGTCGATGCGGGCCAGCGCCCAGAGGCGGGCCTCGGCGGGGGCGTCCTGCTCGGCGAGCGCCCATTCGGCGAATTCGAGGGAGGGGGCCACGGTGGTCTCCAGCAGGCTGCTCAGCAGGGCTTCCTTGCTGGGGAAGTGGTAGTACATGCTGGCCTGGCGCATCCCGGCCCTGGCGGCGATGGCGCGGGTGGAGGTGGCGGTGTAGCCCTGGACGGTGAAGAGCTCGGATGCGGCGGCCAGGAGCTGGTCGCGGGGTTCGGCTGCGGGTGCGGCGCCGCCGGGGCCCTGGGCGGCCCGGGGGCGGCCGACGCGCCGCTTGGGCCGGTCCGCCGGGGACTCCTTCGCTGCGGTGGGCATCGGTACGCCTTCCTGTCCAGTGTGCGCGCACCAGTCTAGTTCGCGGGCTACCGATCTGGTCGGCGAGCGCGTGCCCGGCGTCCGGCGCGCCTGGGCGTATTGCGGTTGTGCGGGGGTGTTCATGCCGGTGAAATAAATTCTGTCAGTCGATCGAAATACCAGGGCGATTAGTTTCTATCGACTGATAGAAATCTGATCGGAAGGTGCCCGATGATACTCCTCGGTGTAGGGCTCTCAATCGTCGTCGTCCTCGTGATCGGCCTGGTCGTGTCACGGAAAGTGGACGGCGACTCCGGCCGCTACCTCGTCGCGGGCCGCACCCTCGGCGTCCCGCTCGTCACCGCCGGGCTCATGGCCCAGGCGGTCGACTCCAACGCCACCCTCGGCAACACCGACCTCGCCTACGGCTTCGGCTTCTGGGCCGGGGCAAGCCTGCCCATCGGGCTCGCCCTGTGCCTGCTCCTCACCGGCGTGTTCTTCGCGAAGCGCATGAACGCCGCCAAGCTCCTCACGCTCCCGGACTGGTACGCCCGCCGGTACGGGCGCCGCATCGAACTGTCCGCCTCGGTCGCCATGATCGGCGCCTACGTGCTCCTGCTCGCCGGGAACCTCGTCGCGGGCGGCTTCCTGTTCGAACACTTCCTGGGGATCGACTACACCATCGGGGTGCTGCTCATCGTCGCGGTGGTCATGACCTACACCGTCGCGGGAGGCATGTTCTCCGACTCGTACACCGCCGCCGCCCAGATGGTCATCACCATCGTCGGCACCGCCTCGCTCTTCACCTGGGTGGCCCTGACCCACGGGATCTCCGTGCCCGAAGGCATGGGCGCCTTCGACCTCGGCCAGCTCACCGACCCCGCCCAAGGCGCCCCGGTCAACTGGGCGACCCTCATCGCCCTCGGCGTCGGCGACATCGTCGCCATCGACTTCATGCAGCGCATCTTCTCCGCCAAGAGCCCCTCGGTCGCCCGCCGGGCCTGCTTCCTCGGCGCGGCCGGGACCCTCCTCATCGGCATTCCCTTCAGCTACGTGGCCCTCTCCGCGGTCGACATCGTCGGACCCGACGCCGGCGCCGCGGTGCTGTTCACGCTCCTGGAGGACCACGCGCCCGCCTGGCTCGCCATGCTCGTCCTCGCCGCGGTCGTCGCCGCCTCCTGCTCGACCGCGAACGGCGCGATCCTCGGCACCGGGGCCGTCGCGGCCCGCAACATCGCGGGCATCCGCGAGACCGACCGGGGGCGCCTGCCCGAGCTGAAGATCTTCGGCGCCGGCAAGGACCCGCTACTGCGCGCCAGCCGCATCGCGATGTTCCCGATCGTGGCCCTCGCCGTCGTCGTGGCGGTGCGGGTCCCGCAGACCGGCATCCTGCTCACGCTCGCCTTCGACCTCATGCTCGCGGGCCTGGTCGTGCCGTTCGCCCTGGGGCTCTGGTGGAAGCGCGGCGGCGCCGCCTCGGCGGCGGCCGCGATCGCGGTGGGCTTCGGCGTGCGCCTCACCCTGTTCGCCCTCACCCCGACCGTCTACGGCGTCCCGAACGACCTGCTGTACTTCGAGAACGACGTGTTCACCGCGGCCGCCGACGGCTGGTCCACCTTCATCGCGTTCCTCGCGGGAACCGCCGCCTACGCGGCGGTCGCGCTGCTGCGCCCGGCCAAGGCCTACCGCGCCGCCGCACCGGCTCCCCGCGCGGTCCGCGAACCCGTGGCCGCGAAGGCCTGAGCCGCACCGGAGGCCCCCGCGAACGCCGTTCGCGGGGGCCTCCGGTACGTCCGCCGACAGCAAGCGAACCCGTTGTGCGGCTACAGCAATCAAGCCGAAACGCGGAAGTCACGGCTCCGATCACTTACGCGGCTAATTTCTATCGAGCGACAGAAATTGATCGGAGCGGAGGCCCGCATGACCGAAACCCCTGCACCCCAAGCCGAACCGTCGGCCACCGGCAACACCTACGCCGCCCGCGACCACGCCCGCGCCCAAGAAGCCGCCGCAGCGGCCACCGAACGCGCCTGGGTCCCCGCCGCCGACCACCCCGGCACCCCGGCCGACATCGACCCCGCCGCACTCGTCTGGGCCGAGACCGTCGGCGGCGGCGGATACGCCCACCAGGCCCTCGCCCCCGGCACCGCCCTCGAACTCACCGACCTCGAAGGCGACGCCTGCGTCCACCTCGCCCTCGCCTGGGCCGGAAGCCCCTGGGAGCGGCTCTGCGTCGCCGACACCCTCAAAGTCCAATGGAATGCCTACCTCGGTCAAGGCAGCCTCCTGCTCTCCGACCAGGGCCGCGCGCTGGCGACCCTGACCATGGACGAGTCCGGCCGCCACGACGCGTTCTGCGGCGCGCCCACGGCCGCCCAGAATGCGGCGCGCTACGGCAGCGGCACGCCTTGGGGCCCGACCCCGGCCGCGCGGGAGCTGCTGAAGCTCGCCGCCGCCAAGCACGACCTCACCGCCCGCGACCTCCCGCAGACCGTGGCGCTCTTCAAGGGCCTCAAGGCGGACGGCGAAGGCCGCCTCCATTGGCAGGGCGGCTCCGGCCCCGGTCGGAGGGTCCGCCTCCTCGCCGAGGCCCCGCTGCTGGTCATGCTCGCCAACACCCCGCACGCCCTCGACCCGCGCGAGGACTACACCGCCACCCCGGTCCGCGTCCTCGCCTGGCGCGAGCGCCCGACCGGACCCGGCGACGCCCGCTGGGACGCCACCCCCGAAGGCCGCCGCGCCCTCGCCAATACCGCCGCCCGGATCGGAGCCGCCGCATGACCGCCAAGCCACCCGCCGAATCCATCGTGGACCCCCGCGCTCCCTGGTCCGGGTTCGTCGCCGCCGGGCAGACCCTGCGGATCACCGACCTCGAAGGCAACCAGGCCGTCGACTTCCTCCTCTTCGACGCCGCCGACACGAACCTGCGCTACAGCGCCCAGAACACGATCGCCGCCGCCGGGTCGCTGTTCCTCACCACCGGTTCGGTCCTGCGCGACGTCGAGCACCGCCCCCTCGCCCGTGTCACCGCCGACAACTGCGGCCGTCACGACACCATCGGCGGGGCGTGCTCCAAGGAGTCCAACACCCTCCGCTACGGGCACCAGACCTGGGCGCAGCACGCGTGCGTCGAGAACTTCCTCCACGAGGGCGCGAAATGGGGCCTGGGCAAGCGCGACATGACGGGCAATGTCAACTGGTTCATGAACGTGCCCGTCGAGGACGACGGCTGCCTGGGCATCGTCGACGGCATCTCCGCGCCGGGCCTCGAAGTGGCCCTCCGCGCCGAGCGGGACGTCATCGCCCTCATCTCCAACTGCCCCCAGATCAACAACCCGTGCAACGCGTTCAACCCCACCGCGATCCGCGTGTCGATCACTGAGCACATTGACGCCTCGCAAGCTTCGGCGAGGGTGCACATTGACGCCTCGCAAGCTTCGGCGAGGGTGCACATTGACGCCCCGCAAGCCTCGGCGAGAGTGCACATTGATCCCTCGCAAGCTTCGGCGAGAGTGGAGTCCTGACTTGACCTTCGACACCCTCCTGATCGCCAACCGCGGCGAGATCGCCGTGCGCGTCATCGCCACCGCGAAGCGCATGGGCCTGAAGACCGTGGCGGTCTACTCCGACGCCGACCGGGCCGCCGCGCATGTGGACGCGGCCGACCAGGCGGTGCGCATCGGCGGTCCGGCCCCCGCCGACTCCTACCTGCGGCCCGACCGCATCCTCGAGGCCGCCTCCGCGACGGGCGCGGGCGCGATCCACCCCGGGTACGGGTTCCTCTCCGAGAACGCCGCGTTCGCACGGGCCGTCGAGGACGCCGGGATCGCCTTCGTCGGCCCCGCCCCCGAGCACCTGGAGCTGTTCGGCGCCAAGCACACCGCGCGCGCCGCCGCCGAGGCCGCCGGAGTCCCGCTCCTGGCCGGGACAGGGCTGCTCGACAGCGTCGACCACGCCCTCGCCGAAGCCGACCGCATCGGCTACCCCGTGATGCTCAAGGCCACCGGGGGCGGCGGCGGCATCGGCATGCGCCCGGCCGCCGACCCGGCCGGGCTGCGCGAGGCCTGGGACAGCGTCAAGCGCCTCGCCGAGAGCGGCTTCGGCGACGCCGGGCTCTTCCTCGAACGGCTCGTGCGCCGCGCCCGGCACGTCGAGGCGCAGGTCTTCGGCGACGGCCTCGGCGAAGTGGCGGTCCTCGGCGACCGCGACTGCACCCTCCAGCGCCGCAACCAGAAAGTGATCGAAGAGGCCCCCGCGCCCGACGTCCCGGCCCGCCTGCGCGAGCGCTACCAGCAAGCGGCGCAGCGGCTCTGCGCCGACGTGCGCTACCGCTCCGCGGGCACCGTGGAGTTCCTGTACGACACCGAACGCGAGGAGGTCGCGTTCCTCGAGGTCAACACCCGCCTGCAGGTCGAGCACCCCGTCACCGAGGCGGTCTTCGGCGTCGACCTCGTCGAGTGGATGCTCCGCCTCGCCCAAGGGGACGCGGCCCCGATGCGCCGCCCGCTGCGGGCCGCAGGCCACGCCGTGCAGACCCGGCTGTACGCCGAGGACCCCGCCCAGGGCCACCGGCCCTCTACCGGCACGATCACGCACCTCGCGCTCCCCGAAGGGGTCCGCGCCGATACCTGGATCGAAGCCGGGACCGAGGTCGGCCCGCACTACGACCCGATGATCGCCAAACTCATCGCCCACGGCTCCACCCGGGCCGACGCCGTCGCCGCCGCCGCGAACGCTCTGGCGGAGCTGCGGATCGCCGGGGTCGAGACCAACCAGGGGCAGCTCGCCGCGGCCCTCGCCCACCCCGATTTCGCGGCCGCGCGGCACACCACCGCGACGCTCGCCGACGTGCCCGACCCGCGCCCCCGCATCGACGTCCTCGCCGCCGGGACGCAGACCACGATCCAGGACTGGCCCGGCCGCACCGGCTACTGGCAGGTCGGCCTGCCGCCTTCGGGCCCCATGGACGACCTGTCGTTCCGCCTCGGGAACCGCGCCCTCGGCAATCCCGAGGGCGCCCCCGGCCTCGAATGCGTCGCGCAGGGGCCGACGCTGCGGTTCAGCCACGACACCACGGTGTGCGTGACCGGTGCCCCGGCCCCGGTGACCGTGTCCGGGGCGCCTGCGCCGCAATGGGAGCCGTTCACCGTCCCCGCCGGGGCCGAGCTCGCGATCGGCGCGCCCGAGACCGCCGGCATCCGCACCTGCCTGCTCGTGCGCGGCGGCCTCGACGTGCCGCGCTACCTCGGCTCGGCCGCCACGTTCACCCTCGGCGGGATCGGCGGCCTCACCGGGGCCGCGCTCAAACCCGGCGACGTCCTGCGCGCCGCACCGGCCGGGCCCGGCGCGCCCGCCCCCGTGCCCGAAGCGGACCGCCCGGCGTTCACGAACGTGTGGGAGCTGCCGGTCGTCGAAGGCCCGCACGCCGCCCCCGAGTTCTTCACCCGCGAAGACATGGACGACTTCTACAGCGCCCGTTGGGAAGTGCACTTCAACTCCGCCCGCACCGGGGTGCGCCTCACCGGGCCGAAGCCGCGCTGGGCCCGCCCGGACGGCGGGGAGGCGGGCCTGCACCCGTCGAACATCCACGACAACGCCTACGCGATCGGCGCGGTCGACTTCACCGGCGACATGCCCGTGCTGCTCGGACCCGACGGGCCGAGCCTGGGCGGGTTCGTCTGCCCCGCAACGGTGATCGCGGCGCACCGCTGGCGGCTCGGGCAGCTGCGGCCGGGCGATGCCGTGCGTTTCGTGCCCGTCAGCGACGCGGGCGTCCCGCACGCCCGCCGGAGCCCGGCGCTCGCACCGGCCCCCGACCGCGCCCCGGTCACCGACGGCGGCGTGCTGGCCCGGATCGCGGCCGGGCCGGACGCCCCGGCCGTCGCCTACCGCCGCTCGGGTGACGACAACGTCCTCATCGAGTACGGGCCGAACCTTCTCGACCTGGCCCTGCGGATGCGCGTGCACGCCCTCGCCGAAGCCGTCGCCGCGAGCCTCGGCGACGAGGTGCTGCTCGACCTGACCCCGGGCGTGCGGAGCCTGCAAGTCCACTTCGACCCGGCCCGGCTCAGCCAGTCCGCGCTTATCGATCGACTGACAGAAATAGAAGCGACGCTGCCGTCCACGGAAGACCTCGCCGTGCCGAGCCGCGAAGTCTGGCTGCCGCTGTCCTGGGACGACCCGGCCACCCGCGAGGCCATCGACCGGTACATGAACGGCGTGCGCGACGACGCGCCGTGGTGCCCGTGGAACATCGAGTTCATCCGCCGCATGAACGGACTCGACACTGTGGACGACGTCTACCGCACGGTCTTCGACGCCGAGTACATGGTGCTCGGCCTCGGCGACGTCTACCTCGGCGCGCCCGTCGCGACCCCGCTCGACCCGAGGCACCGGCTCGTCACCACCAAGTACAACCCGGCGCGCACCTGGACGCCGCAGAACGCGGTCGGGATCGGCGGCGCGTACCTGTGCATCTACGGCATGGAGGGGCCCGGCGGCTACCAGTTCGTCGGCCGCACCGTGCAGGTGTGGAACACCCACCGCCAGCGCGGCCCGTTCACCGGGGGCAGGCCGTGGCTGCTGCGCTTCTTCGACCGCATCCGCTGGTACCCGGTCGGCACCGAGGAGCTGGGGGAGCTGCGGGCGGAGATGGACGCGGGCCGGTTCGCGCCGCGGACCGCCGACGGGGAGTTCCGCTACGCCGACTACCGGCGCTTCCTCGACGCCAACGCCGAAGGCATCGGCGCCTTCAAAGCGCGCCAGGCGGAGGCGTTCGCGGCCGAGCGCGCGGCCTGGGAGGCCTCGGGCGAGTTCGACCGCCAGCAGGCCGAGCCGCCGCAGGCCGAGACCGGGGACGTGACGGCACCGCCGGGCGGGGCCGTGGTCGCCGCGCCGCTGGCGGCGGCGGTGTGGAAGGTCCTGGTCGACCCGGGGCAGGAGGTCGGGGCCGGGGACGCGCTGTTCGTCCTGGAGGCGATGAAGATGGAGACCCCGGTGCTCGCACCGCAGGCCGGGCGGGTCCTGAAGGTCCTGGCGGGCCCGGGAGACCTTGTCGCGCAAGGCAGCCCGCTGGCGGTGCTGGAGCCGAGCTGAGGCGCGGCGAGGGCGGTCGTGCGACCCGCGGTGAAGGGCGTTCACGTCCCGGTCATCGAGACATCACCGATCCGTCCCGCCGAGTTGCCACGCCGAACCGCTCCCATTCCTTACGGTGTGTGGGCAAGCGATCCCTCCCATCTGTTCGCCCGCAAAGGAACCGCTCATGCAACGACGTAACCTGCTCCGCGCCGCCGTAGTCGGCACCGGCTCCGTCGCCTTCGGCTTCACGATGACCCGCCCCTCGTTCGCCGCCTACCCCGTCCAGACCGGACCGAGCCCGTACGGCTCCCTCCAGTCCGCCGACGCCAACGGCGTCCTGCTCCCGCAGGGCTTCACCTCCCGCATCGTCGCCCGCTCCTCCCAGACCGTGCCCGGCACGTCCTACACCTGGCACGGCGCCCCCGACGGCGGCGCGTGCTTCGCGGACGGGAACGGCTGGATCTACACCTCCAACGCCGAGCTCTCCACCGGCGGCGGCGCGGGCGCGCTGCGCTTCGACTCCGCCGGGAACGTCGTCGACGCCTACCGCATCCTCAACAACACCCGCAGCAACTGCGCGGGCGGCGCGACCCCGTGGAACACGTGGCTCTCGTGCGAGGAGGTCGACCGCGGCTACGTGTACGAGACCGACCCGTTCGGAGTGAACGCCGCCAGCCAGCGGGCCGCCATGGGCCGCTTCAAGCACGAGGCCGCCGCGTGCGACGCCGACCGCGGCGTCATCTACCTGACCGAGGACGTCTCCGACGGCGCGTTCTACCGCTTCAAGCCCACCACGTGGGGGAACCTCGCCTCCGGCCAGCTGCAGGTCCTCACCGAGTCCGGCGGGGTCCTCACCTGGAAGAACGTGCCCGACCCGGACGGCTCGCCGACCGCCACCCGCAACCAGGTCGCGAACACCAAGCGCTTCAACGGCGGCGAGGGCTGCTACTACGCCGACGGCACCTGCTTCTTCACCACCAAGGGCGACAACCGCGTCTGGGCCTACGACGCGGTGAACAACACGATCGCGATCGCCTACGACGACAACCTCACCTCCAACCCGCCGCTCACCGGCGTCGACAACATCACCGGCGCCGCCGCCAGCGGCGACCTGTTCATCGCCGAGGACGGCGGCAACCTGGAGATCTGCATCATCACGCCCGACGACATCGTCGCGCCGTTCCTGCGCCTCTCCGGCCACGGCTCCTCCGAGATCACCGGCCCGGCGTTCAACCCCGCCGGGAACCGCCTCTACTTCTCGTCCCAGCGCGGCACCTCCGGTTCCAGCTCGGGCGGCATCACGTTCGAGGTCACCGGCCCGTTCCGCACGGCCTAAACCGAAGGGGCTTCGCAGAGTGCACGGTCTGCGAAGCCCCGCAAGGGCCGCCGCGTCGCTAGGATGTCGGGACGTGTCCCTACAACGGAGTCGGTGATCGTCCATGTCCGTCCTCACCGTCGACCTCGCGATCGTCGGCGCCGGTCCCACCGGCCTCTTCGCCGCCTACTACGCGGGCTTCCGCGGCCTGAAGACCGCCGTCCTCGACGCGCTTCCCGAAGCGGGCGGCCAGATCACGGCCATGTACCCCGAGAAGCAGATCCTCGACGTCGCCGGGTTCCCCTCGATCAAGGGCCGCGACCTCGTCGACAACCTGCTGCGCCAGGCCGCGCCGTTCGAGCCGCAGTACCTCCTCGGCCGCCAGGCCAGCAAACTGGAGCACCAGGACGGCAAGCCGGTGCTCGAACTCGCCGACGGTCAGCGCATCGCAGCCGAAGCCGTGCTCATCACCGGCGGCCTCGGCAGCTTCGCGCCCCGGCCCCTTCCTGCGGCAGAGGACTTCCACGGCGCGGGCATCGTCTACTTCGTCCCCGAGCTCGCCGCGCACGCCGGGCAGGACGTGGTGATCGTCGGCGGCGGCGACTCCGCGTTCGACTGGGCGATCGCCCTCCACGGCATCGCCCGCAGCACCGTGATCGTGCACCGCCGCGAGAAGTTCCGCGCCCACCAGGCCACCGTGGACCGGGTCCGCGGCCTCGGCGTCCCGATCCTCGTCAACGCCCAGGTCACCGCCGTCGGCGGCACCGAGACGGTGGACGGCGTGGTCGTCGACGTGAAGGACGACGGTTCCCGGGAGCTCCCGGCCGACGCGATCGTCGCGGCCCTCGGCTTCACCGCCGACCTCGGGCCGCTGGGGGAGTGGGGCCTCGACCTCGACCGCCGCAGCATCGCCGTGGACTCCACGATGGCCACCAACCTGCCGCGCGTCTACGCCGCGGGCGACATCGCCGCCTACCCCGGCAAGGTCAAGCTCATCGCGACCGGCTTCGGCGAGGCCGCCACTGCGGTCAACAACGCGGCCGTCGCGATCGACCCCGAAGCGCACCTCTTCCCTGGACACTCGAGCGAGAACCCCTGATCCGTTGCGGTGCAACAGGTCTCGCAAATCCAAACGGGACTAACGTGACGTACTGACGGGTATCGCGCCAGGCGCTCCGACGCGAGCCCTACTATGCGGAGATGCTTGCCATGACCGCCGCGGACGGCCGCCTCGCCGCCGCCCAGGTGCCCGAACCCGCGCCCGGCCCCGATGAAGTGCTCATCGAGGTCGCCGCCGCCGGCGTCAACCGCGCCGACCTCCTCCAAGTCGCCGGCCACTACCCGAGCCCGCCCGGAGCGCCCGCCTGGCCCGGCCTCGAAGTCTCCGGCACCATCGTCAACGTCGGCAGCGACGACAACGCCACCTTCCTCGGCGCCGAGGTGTGCGCCCTGCTCCCCGGCGGCGGCTACGCCCAGTACGTCACCGTCGACGCCGGACTCGTGCTCCCCAAGCCCGAGAAGGTCGACCTCGTCGACGCGGCCGGACTGCCCGAGGCCGCCGCCACCGTCTACTCCAACCTCGGATACCTGCTGGACACCGCCGGGACCGAGACCGACCGCAAGCGGCGCGTCCTCGTCCACGGCGGCGCCGGCGGCATCGGCACGTTCGCGATCCAGTTCGCGAAGCAGCTTGCCGGAGCGGAGGTCTGGACGACAGCCCGCGCCGAATGGGCCCAGCGGCTCCAGGCCCTCGGCGCCGACCGTGTGATCGACTACCGCAACGAGGACTTCGCCGCCCTGGCGATGGAAGCGGGAGGCGCGGACGCCATCCTCGACGTGATCGGCGCGGCCTACTTCGAGCCCAACCTCAAGGCCCTCGCCCAGGACGGACGCCTCGCGGTCATCGGCCTCCAGCAAGGCACCAACGCCCAGATCCACCTCGGCGGCCTCCTCGCCAAGCGCGCCACCATCACCGGCACCACGCTCCGGGCCCGCCCGCTCGAACAGCGCCGCCAGATCCTCGCCGAGGCCTTCGAACGCGTCTGGCCCGCCCTCGACTCCGGCGAGATCGAACCGGTCGTCACCACCCGCGTGCCCCTCGCCGAAGCCGCCGAAGCCCACCGCCTCATGGGCGCAGGCGGCCACTTCGGCAAGATCGTCCTGACAGCGAAATAGGCGGAGGCGAGGCCCGACCGGTCGAGAGTGTCGGACCCGAACGGCATCATTAAAACCGGAGGCGCCTCGCGACGCCCGATTTGCACAGAAACGCCGAGACGCGCCCGGCTCACCAGCCGGGCGCGTCTCCTTCGCCTACTTCTCGCAGCAGCCGTGGCAGCAGGCCTCTCCGGCGCACTGGCACGAGTCGTCATTGCAGCAGTTGCAGCACTCGTCGGTCATCATCACTTGCACTCACCTCCATCAGACGCAGTCGGGGGACACCAGTTCTCAGGCAGCGGCGGGTCGCACGTGCCCGCGTCGACCGCCCGCAGCATGTCCGTCAGCTGCGTCCGCAACCCCTCCAGCCGCACGATCTCGGCCGTGATCTCGCCGATCCGACGCTCCAGGTGCTGCCCGGCCGGCTCGCACGGGCACGAGCCCGTGTCGCGCACCGCCAGCAGGTCCGCGATGTCGGCCAGGCGCAGCCCGGCGCGCTGGCACGCCCGGATGAACCGGGCCCGGTCCAGCGACTCGCTCCCGTACCGGCGGTACCCGGCCGCGCTGCGCTCGGGCGCGGGGAACAGGCCCTCGCGCTCCCAGTGGCGGATGGCGTCGGTCGAGACGCCCACCTCCTCGGCGAGCCTCCCGACGGTCAGAGTCACGGTTGCTGCGGTCATGCAACGACGGTAAACCTTGGTGCCGGGACCAAGGTCAAGTCCCGACCCGAGGTAATTTCCGCCGCGCTCACGACCGGCTAATGCGATGGAGTCCACAACGCCCCGCCAACTACCATGGACCCGTTATCCGACATCGGAAACTCCGATGACCAGCACCGAACGAGGAGAACCGTGGCACCCGCAGCGCCGAACCACAGCAGCCCAGTCGTCATCGAACCGCTGTGGGTCACTGCCGGCACCACGTGCGCTGCGGCGGTCGCCGAGGCCGGTCTCCCCGGCAACGGGCCGAACGCCATCGTCGTCGTCCGCGACGCCGAAGGCCAGCTCCGCGACCTCTCCTGGGCACCCGAGGCCGACACCAAGGTCGAGCCCGTGCCGCTGAACAGCCCCGACGGGCTCAACGTGATGCGCCACTCGGCCGCGCACGTCATGGCGCAGGCCGTCCAGGAGCTGAAGGAGGCCAAGCTCGGCATCGGCCCGCCCATCACCGACGGCTTCTACTACGACTTCGACGTCGAGGAGCCGTTCAACCCCGACGACCTCAAGGCCGTCGAGAAGCGCATGCTCCAGATCATCAAGCAGGGGCAGACCTTCCACCGCCGCAAGTACGCGTCGCTCGACGAGGCCCGCGCCGAACTCGCGAACGAGCCGTACAAGCTCGAGCTCATCGAGACCAAGGGCGAGGGCACCGACGCCGACGAGGTCATGGAGGTCGGCGGCGGCGAGCTCACCGCGTACGACAACCACGACCGCAACGGCGAGCGCGTCTGGGGCGACCTCTGCCGCGGCCCGCACCTGCCCTCGACCAAGCTCATCGGCGCCGTCAAGCTCATGCGCTCGGCAGCCGCGTACTGGATGGGCTCGGAGAAGAACCCGCAGCTCCAGCGCATCTACGGCACCGCCTGGGCGACCATCCAGGACCAGAAGGACTACCTCGCGCGCCTCGCCGAGGCCGAGAAGCGCGACCACCGCAAGCTCGGGCAGCAGCTCGACCTCTTCTCGTTCCCCGACGAGCTCGGCTCGGGCCTGCCGGTGTTCCACCCCAAGGGCGCGATCATCCGGCACGAGATGGAGTCCTACCTGCGCGCGAAGCAGCGTGAGGCCGGGTACGAGGTGGTCAACACCCCGCACATCACCAAGGAGCACCTGTTCCACACCTCGGGGCACCTGCCGTACTACGCGGACACCATGTTCCCGCCGATGGAGCTCGAGGGCGCGAACTACTACCTCAAGGCCATGAACTGCCCGATGCACAACCTGATCTTCCGCTCGCGCGGGCGCTCCTACCGCGAGCTGCCGCTGCGCCTGTCGGAGTTCGGGACCGTGTACCGGTACGAGAAGTCGGGCGTGGTCCACGGCCTGACCCGCGTGCGCGGCCTGACCCAGGACGACGCGCACATCTACTGCACCGAGGAGCAGGCGCCCGGCGAGATCCGGAGCCTGCTGGAGTTCGTGCTGCAGCTGCTGCGCGACTACGGACTCAACGACTTCTACCTCGAGCTCTCCACCCGCGGCGACTCGGAGAAGTTCATCGGCTCCGACGAGCTGTGGGAGTCGGCGACCGCCACCTTGCGCCAGGTCGCCGAGGAGTCGGGCCTCGACCTCGTCCCCGACCCGGGCGGCGCGGCCTTCTACGGCCCGAAGATCTCCGTCCAGGCGAAGGACGCGATCGGCCGCACCTGGCAGATGTCGACCATCCAGCTCGACTTCAACCAGCCCAACGGCTTCAACCTCGAGTACTCGGCGGCGGACGGCACCCGCAAGCAGCCGGTCATGATCCACCGGGCGCTCTTCGGCTCGATCGAGCGCTTCTTCGGCGTCCTGACCGAGCACTACGCGGGCGCGTTCCCGGCGTGGCTGGCCCCGGTCCAGGCCGTCGGCATCCCCGTCCGCGACGAGAACGCCGACTACCTCGAGGTGTTCTTCCGCAAGCTCCGCGCGGCGGGCCTGCGCGGCGAGGTCGACCACTCGGACGACCGCATGCAGAAGAAGGTCCGCAACGCCCAGCTGCAGAAGATCCCGTTCATGATCATCGCCGGTGACGAGGACCAGGCCGCGGGCACCGTCTCGTTCCGCTACCGCGACGGGTCCCAGCGCAACGGCGTCCCCGCCGACGAGGCCATCGCCCACGTCGCCGAGGTAGTCGAGTCCCGAGTGAACGAAGGCCCCTCGGCCGCAACCGAAGAGGCCTAGAACACGGCGAAGGGGGGGGGGGGGGGGGGGGGGGGGGGGGGGGGGGGGGGGGGGGGGGGGGGGGGGGGGGGGGGGGGGGGGGGGGGGGGTTTCTTTTTTTTTTTGTGTCTGTCTTTTTTTCCTTTCTCT
>NZ_JBVJHZ010000065.1:0-17859 GCF_055586545.1 Glycomyces sp. NPDC050141
CCCCCCCCCCCCCCCCCCCCCCCCCCCCCCCCCCCCCCCCCCCCCCCCCCCCCCCCCCCCCCCCCCCCCCCCCCCCCCCCCCCCCCCCCGCCGACCTGCTAGTCGAGGAGGTCGTTCATCGTGCCGTAGCCGATGCCGCCCACGATCGGGTCGTAGGAGTCCTCCTGGAGGAAGCCGACCGCGGCCTTGCGGGCGAGTTCGTACGCGGCCGTGGCGAGGCCCGGGCCGAGGCTGATACGGGCGACGCCGAGGCGCTCGAGCTCCGAGGGCGCCAGAGCGCCCGGGCCCGCCATGACGTTGAGCGGCAGGCGGATCGCCTCCACGAGGGCGGCGATAACGGCCGGGTCGGTCACGCCCGGCACGAAGATACCGTCCGCACCGGCCTGCGCATACGCCTCGGAGCGGGCCACGGTCGCCTCGAACCGCTCCGACTCCTCGCCGATCCCCGCCAGGTACATGTCGATGCGCGCGTTGACGAACAGGTCGGGCCCCGCACCCTCGCGGGCCGCGCCCAGGCGCTCGACCTGGTCCGCCAGGTCCCGGAGCGAGCCCGGAGCTTCAGCGGTCGTGTCCTCGATGTTCACGCCGACCGCGCCCGCCTCGGCGACCGCCGCGAGCGTCGCGGCCACCTCCTTCGGCGTTGCGCCGAAACCGGACTCGATGTCGGCCGTGACCGGCACGTCCACGACCCGCACGATCCGGGCCACGGCGTCGACCGCCGCGTCCCGGTCGAGCGCGTCGCCGTCAGGGCGGCCCAGGCTCCAGGCGATCCCAGCGCTCGTCGTCGCGATCGCAGGGGCGCCCGCGGCGGCGATGACCGCCGCGCTGGCGGCGTCCCAGCAGTTCGGGAGGCGCAGGGCCGGAGTGGTGTGGAGGGAGCGGAAACGGGCGGCGGTCGGATTCGTCATGTGCACAATGAAACCAGCCGTGTCGCCTCCTGGCTGGCCAGGAGGCGACATCACCGTCGGCGGTTCAGGCGCGGCCGACCGCCGAGACGATCGCGTCGGCGAGCTCGGCCGGTTTCGTGAACTGCGGCCAGTGGCCCGTCGGCAGGTCGATGTACGCGATGTCCTTGACCGAGGCGAGCTCCTTCACGAACGGAACACCCTGCTCGATCCAGGCGCGGACCATCGCGCTGCCGATCTCGCAGCAGATCAAGGTGACCGGCACGTCGAAGCGGCGCTCGTCGCCGAGGACCTGCTGGTCGAACGCGACGCCGCGCGGCGTCGGGATCGCGTTGGCGCGGAAGGCCTCCCGCAGTTCGTCGTCGAGGTCGACCAGGTCCTCGTCCTCGAAGACGTTCCAGTCCGGCAGCGGAATCTCGCCGTCGACGACCGGCAGCTCGTCGTTGATCACCCCTCCGGGGCCCAGCGGCCCGGAGTCGACGTAGACGACGCGCGCGATCCGGTCGGGCCGGGCGTCGGCGACCGCGTGCGCGACCGCGCCGCCTCCCGAGTGGCCCACGAGCACCACCGGGCCGTCGATCCCGTCGACGGCCGCGACCACCGCGTCCACGTGGTCGCGCAGGCCGATGCCTGAGCGGTCGGCATCGCGGGACTCCATGCCCGGCAGCGTGATCGGGTGCGTGCGGTGACCGGCCTTCTCCAGCGCGGGAGTGATCTCGCCCCATGAGGAGGCGTCGAGCCAGAAACCGGGAATGAGGATGATGTCCATCGCCCGACCATAGCGGCAGGCACCGACATTCCCAGCTAGTTTGACGCCCGCAGGGTCATCACCGTGATGTCGGCGTCCGCGCCCACCCGGATCGGCGGTCCGTTCGTGCCGGCGCCGTTCGTGACGTACACCTGCGTGCCGTTGTGGAGCTCCAGGCCGGTGAGCTGGCCGCTGCGGGCGAGCGACGCGTAGTGCACGGGCCACATCTGGCCGCCGTGGGTGTGCCCTGAGAGCTGCAGGTCGACCCCGTAACCGGCGATCCGGTCGACCGCGTTCGGCTGGTGCGCGAGCAGGACCACCGGTCGCGACGGGTCGCGGTCGCCCAGGGCCGCTTCGAAGTCGGGGCCGGTCTCGTCCTCGAAATGGCGTTCCTCCACGACGAGGTCGTTCACGCCCGCGAGGTCGAAGGCCGGCAGTTCGACGCGCGTGTTCGGCAGGCCCGTCATGCCGAGTTCGGCGACGCGGTCGTACCACTCGTCCGCGCCCACATAGTGTTCGGCGTTCCCCGCCACGAAGAACGTGCCGTCACGGGATTCCAGGCGCGCGAGCGGGTCGGTGGCGTCGCGGACCTGGTCGGCCTCGTTGCTGGCGAGGTCGCCGACGAACGCGATCATGTCGGCCTGGGCCCGGTTGATCTGGTCGACCACACGCTCGCAGTACCCGCGCCCGCGGATCGCCGAGAAGTGCGTGTCCCCCACGACCGCGATCCGGTAGCCGTCAAACCGGCGGTCGAGCCGGGCCAGGTTGACGGTGACGGGCTTCAGCGGCGGGGTCCGGTAGCCCTCGTAGAGGCCGTGCCCGACGGTCGCAACCGCAAGCGCCGAAGCGCTCAACCCGATCGCCCGCGACATGACCAGCCGTCGCGACTGGCCGGTGCCATGTGACGTACTACTGCCGTTTTCGGTTGTCGCCGAGCCGATCGAAGCGGTGGCATGTGACGTATTACTGCCGCCAGCGCCTGAGGCACCCGCAGATGCCGCCGGGGCCGGCTCAACGGAATCGACGGACTCGACGGACTCGACGGACTCATCGACCTTGGGCCGCTTCCACAGCCGCAGCCAGACGAGGATCGAGCGCAGGTGGTGCCAGAAGCCGTCCGCGCGGTCGGCGGCGATCTCGGCCGCCGACATGCCGCGCCGGGCCCGGCGGATGAGCGCGAACCGCACCGCCTCTACCACGACGAGGAGCCCGAACAGGTACAGGAAGACCCCGAACCAGATCAGGCCCGGATAGCCCACGAACGCCTGGATCTCAAGCGACGCATCCGAAGGCGTCAGGAACCGCGCGAGCAGCCCGAACAGCGCGAGCACGCCCAGCACCACCGCGCCGACAACGCGCCAGCGCGACCCGGGTTTCGTCGTGTCGCGAAACAGCCGCCACCACAGGTAGTAGTGCAGCACCGCGAAACCGGCCGTGACGGCCAGCAGCCGCACGACGAACCAGAAATAGACCATGGGCGCCCTTCCGAGGGATGGCGCCGACTTTAGCCCGGCGATAACCGGCGGCACGGCCCCGGAGTCGCGTCGGGACACGGGCCATATCGGGGCCGATCCATTAGAATGGTCGGATGGCCGCATTGTCACCAGCAGAGAAGCTCCGCATCGCGTTCGAGCTCCATGAGACAGGTCGGCGGATGTACCTCCAGACGTTGAAGCGGAAGCATCGAGGTCTCAGCGACGAGCAACTGCAGGCCGAGCTGCTGAAGTGGCTCCTCAACCCGCCCGGGGCTGCGAACGGCGACTTCCCCGGCCCTCGTTCGCAGCGTTTCGCATGAACCAACTGGAAGCGGGCCTGCGCCGCATCGCAGCAGCGCTCGATCGCAGTGGAGTGAGATGGGCGCTCGTCGGCGGCTTCGCGGTCTCTGCGCGAGTCGAACCGAGGTTCACGCGAGACATCGATCTCGCGGTCGCCGTCGACGGCGATGCTGCGGCCGAATCGCTGGTCCGCAGCCTGATGGGCGAAGGGTACGAGCTGTTCGCCTCAGTCGAGCAGGAGGCGGTCGGGCGGCTCGCGACGGTGCGTTTCATGGACGGACACAGCAAGGGCCGGGAATCGGTCGTCGACCTGCTCTTCGCCAGTTCCGGTATCGAACCGGAGATCGCGCGGGACTCGGAGCCACTGGAGATCCTGCCCGGTCTCATCGTTCCGGTCGCCCAGATCGGCCACCTTATCGCGGTGAAGCTGCTTGCGCGCGACGACGAGCGCCGTCCGCAGGACATCGCCGACCTCCGGGCGCTCGTAGCGGACGCCACACCCCAGGATCTCGCGGTCGCAGAGACCGCCGTGCGCCTCATCGAGGATCGCGGGTACCAGCGCGACCGGGATCTGCTTGCCGCGCTGCGGGAGTTCACCGGCAGCTAACTCGGGGCGGGCGATCTGGACGAGGTCGGGGGTCTGGCCGCGGCGGGCGAGGAGGGCTCGGCCGGGCGGGAGTTGGCGGCTGGCGGTGCCGTTGATGAGGCGGCCTTCGAGGCGGTCGCCGGAGAACAGCAGGCCGGGGCTGGACATGTCGCACAGCTGGCGCAGCAGCGGTTCGTAGACCGCGCGGCTGGCGCCGCCGGTGCGGCGGGCGAGGATGAGGTGGAGGCCGAGGTCGGCGCCGTGGGCGGCGAGTTCGGTCAAGGGCGCCAAGGGGTTTCCGGCGGAGGTGACGACGAGGTCGTAGTCGTCGACGACGACGAAGACCTCGGGCCCGGCCCACCAGTCGCGGTCGCGCAGCTGCTTCGGGGTGACATCGGGCCCGGGAAGGCGCTTCTTGAGGGCCTCGGCGAGCTCGGCGGCGTTCTGGGCGGCGTGCGCGGCCGTGGTGCAGTAGGTGATGAGGTGGTCCTCGGGAACCGCTTCGAGGTGGGCGCGGCGGTAGTCGACGAGGAAGATCCCGGCTTCGGTGTGCGGGCGGCGCACGGTCTGGCGCATGATCGTGCGCAGGAGCGTGGACTTGCCGGTCTGCGTGTCGCCGAAGACGACCAGGTGCGGGTCGGTGTTGAAGTCGATGACGGCCGGGCCGAGGTCGCTTTCGGCGACGCCGACGACAGGCGCGAGCGCGTACGGATCGCCGTGGGGGTCGGGCGCGGGGACGAGTTCGCGGAGGGCGATGTCGACGGGGAGGGCTTTGACTGCGGTGACGCCGGGTCCGGGCCAGCGGCGGCCGGCTTCGCGGGCGAGGTCGGCGAAGCCGTCCGCGAGATCCTCTGTGGAGTCCTGGTTGTCGATGCGGGGCAAGGCGATGTGACCGAAGCGCTTATCGGCGGTGAGGACGCGGCCGGGGATCTCCTTGGGGAGTTCCTCGATGAGCTTGCGGTCGATACTCGAGTCGAAGGCGTCGGCGAGGCGCAGTTCGATGCGCCCGGAGAAGGAGGCGGCGAGGCGGGCGCGCACCTGCGAGGAGTTCACGGCGGTGAGCACGGCGTGGACGCCGAGCGCGGGGCCCCGTGAGGCGATCTCCATGAGCAGGTCGTTGGCGTCTTCGTTGGCTTCGGTGAGCCCGCCCCAGCCGTCGACGGCGAGCACGAGGTCGCCAGGGACGTCCACAGTGCCCTCGGCGGCGGCGCGGCGGAGCCCTGCAGCGGAGTCGATGCCGTTGCGGCGCATCAGGGTCTCGCGGGAGTCCAGGAGCGAGCGGACTTCGGCGAGGGTGCGGGCGACGAGTTCGGGTTCGGCGCGTCCGGCGGCGACGGCGACGTGCGGGAGCCGGGTGAGCCCGCCGAGCGATCCACCACCGTAGTCGATCACGTAGGCGGCCAAGGCGTTCGGCGGATAGCGTAGGGCCAGGCTGGAGACGAGGGTGCGCAGGAGCGTGGACTTGCCCGAGCCGGGCGCGCCGACGATGACGAGGTTGGCGTCGGCGCCCGTGAGGTCCCATTCGAGCGGGCCCTGGCGCTGCTCGCGCGGGTGGTCGAGGAGTCCCAGCACGGCCTTCACGGTGCCGTCGGGTTCGACGGGTGCGTCGATCCGGTTGAGCGGCAGCGCTTCGGGGAGCGGCGGGAGCCAGACGGGGCGGACCCTTTCGATGCCCTCGGTCGCGGTGGCGCTGGCGAGCGACGCGACGAGGACGCGCAGGACGCTGTGCTCGGCGTCGGGCAGTTCGCGCTCCTCGGCGTGGGCGACGAGGCTGTCGAGGACGTTGACGACCGGCGGCACGGGCCAGGGCAGCACGGGCAGCGTGCGTTCGGCTTCCTCGCGGGGCGGCGTGTACTTGCCGGAGACCATGGCGGCCTTGAACCTCGTGAAGATCGTGGTGTCCACTTTGAGGTATCCGGAGCCGGGTTCGGGCGGGAGCCGGTACGCGTCGGGCACGCCGATGGCCTCGCGGCTCTCGGCCTCGGAGAAGGTGCGCAGGCCGATCCGGTACGACAGGTGCGATTCGAGGCCGCGCAGGTGCGCCGATTCGAGCCGCTGCGTGGCGAGCAGCAGGTGCACGCCGATCGAGCGGCCGATGCGGCCGACTGCGACGAACAGGTCCGAGAAGTCGGGCTTGGCGGTGAGCAGCTCGGAGAACTCGTCGATGATGACGAGCAGGTGCGGCAGCGGCTCCAGGGCTGGGTTACCTTGGCGCGCTTTGTGGTAGGCGTGGACGTTGGGGAGGTTCCCGGCGTCCTTGAGCAGCTGCTGGCGGCGGGACATCTCGCCGTAGAGCGCTTCGGCGAAGCGGTCGACGAGGCCGAGGTCGTCGGCGAGGTTCGTGATCGCCCCGGCGCTGTGCGGCAGGGCGTCGCAGTCGGCGAACGTCGCGCCGCCTTTGAAGTCCACAGTGAGCAACGCGAGCCGTTCGGGCGGGTGGCGCACCGCGAGTGCCGCGACGAGGGTGCGCAGGGCCTCGGACTTCCCGGAGCCGGTGGCGCCCACGATAAGCCCGTGCGGGCCCATGCCGCCGAGCGCTGACTCCTTGAGGTCGAGTTCCACGGGGCGCCCGTCGGCGTCCACCGCGAACGGGACGCGCAGCAGCGACGACTCCTCGCGCGGCGCCCACGTCCGGCGCCAGTCCACTTCGGCCGGATCGGCGACGCCGAGGATGTCCGCGAGGCCGTGCACGCCCGAGAGCGCCCGGGAGACGTCGTCCAGCGCTAGCCGCCAGGGGCTCACGGCCCGTGCGATCGCGGCGAGGTCGGCGGGGTCGATCCGGTCGGGGGTGCCCGCGGCCGTGGTCTCGGCGATCGCGCCTTCGGACCGTTCGATGCGGGTGACCGCGATCGAATCAGTGTCCACTTTGATGTGTGCGCCGGTGTGCTCGGGTTCCTGGCGCTGCTCGGCGACGAGGGTCCAGAGGTGGACGCCGAGCAGGTGCGCCGCCTCGAAGTCGCCCATGAGGCCGGGCAGGGACACCTGGTGCTCGCCGTCGACGATGACGAGCAGCCGCCGCGAACCGGGCCCGGGCGGGCCGCCGCGGCGGCGGCGCAGTTCGGCGGCGCGCACCGCGAGGTCGTCGGAAAGGAGCTCGGTGAGTTCAGCGGTGGTGGAGCAGATGAGCGGGACGGGCGCTTCGCTGTCCGCGGGGTCGGCGAGGAGGTGCGGCAGCCACGAGAGGTTCGTCCACTCCGGAGCGATGCGCGGGTGGGCGACGATCGCGACGCGCAGGTCCTCGGGGGCGACGAGGACCGCGAGCTGCGCGAGCATCGCCTGCGCGGCGGCGCGGGTGCGCGCGTACTCGCCGACGATCGCGGTGTCGCCGACAGCGGCGAGGTCGAGCGTGAGCGGCTGGTCGGCCAGGCGCGCGTACTGGTCGACCAGTTCTTCCGCGCCCGACTGGCAGACCGGATCGTAGACGGTGAGCGGGTTCTGCTCGTCGATCTTCAGCGAGAGGGAGCGGGAGAGCGGCACCGCCGCGAGTCCGCATCGGACGGTGAGCAGGTCGGTGTCCGTGGCGCGCCGCTCCCACCTGCGCCCCGGATCGCACGCGAGGCCCAGCAGCAGCCCCGGGTGCGGGTGGCGGCGGGCCGCGTGGTCCCGCTGGGCCTTCACCGCCTCCCGGATCGTGTGCCGGGCGTCCTCGAGGTAGTCGAGGTACCGTTCGCGTTCCTGCCGGAGCTTCCGCCTAGGGCCCGAACGCATCGCGGCGAACAGGACGATGCCCATGGCGACGCTCGCGACGAGCATGAGCAGGCCCGCCGTCGCGTACAGGGGCCGCTGCAGGTTCGACAGGACCATGATCATCGCGCCCGAACCTGACATGAGCGGCATCATGAGCATCGGCGCGCCCATCGCCGCCGACGGCGGTTCGCCAAGGGCCGGAGGCGAAGCGAGCGTGATCGGCTCGCGGGAGACCTCGGGTGCGGGGCGCCGCGCGGGGCGGCGGACGACGTCGGTGCCCATGTCAGACCCCGGCGACCATTGCGTACAGGCCCGCCAGGTGCCCGGACAGGACGCACATGCCCGCGACCAGGACCGTCTCCGCGACGGCCACGACCCGCCGCCACCAGGCCGCCGACACCGCCGAGCGCGAGACCGAAGCCACCGACACGTACGCGAGCCCGGCCAGCACCGCCAGCGCCGGAAGCCACGCGAGGAGCGGTGCGGACTGGCCGATCCACTGCCATGCGGCCCAGGCGAGGGCGGCCATCCCGGCCAGGCGCAGCGGCGCGACGTGGCGGATGAGTTCGAAGATCCGCGAGCGGGTGAGCACGGCGAGGGCGGCGCACGTGCCCATGAGCGCGGCCCACGTGTCCTGCTGGGAGGCAAGGAGGACGGCGGAGGCGGCGGTGGTCGCGGCGAGGCCGCAGATGGCGCCGGTGAGGCGGGCGTCGGTGGCTTCGAGGCGGCGTCCGAGGTGCACGTCGGTGGTGGGTGCTCCGGTGCGGACGTCGCGGTCGAGGGCGAAGAGCCCGGCGGAGGCCATGGCGAGGCGGGGTACGAGGGCGAGCGCGAAGAGTCCGATGAGGACGATGAGGGTCTGGGCGCGGACGGGACTGAGTCCCATGTGGGCCCAGAGCGCCCATGCCAAGGCGTTCAACGCGAGTGCGCAGGCGATGCCGACGGCGTAGGCGGTGGCGAGGCGGGCCCCGGCGCGGGCGGCGGTGATGAGGAGGAGTGCGGCGATGCCTGCGCCGATGAGGCGGGTGGCGGGGTGGGCGCTGCCGTCGGGGGCGAGGACGTCGACGGCGCTGTAGCCGACGCGTCCCGCCCAGAGTGCACCGCCGGTGAGCGCGAGGTGGGTCATGAGGTCGTGCTGGCGGGCGGACCACCAGGACATGAGGACGGCGAGGAGGCAGACGAGGCCGCCGGTGAGGAGGATCGCGGGGTCGGTGCCGGGGCTGAACGCGGCGGCGGCGACGAGGAGTCCGGCGGTGGCGACGGCGAGGAGGCGGCCGGTGCCGGGTTCCCAGCGGGCGCCGCGCGCGTCGACGGCGTCTTCGACGGCGTCGCGCACGTCTTCGACGGTGTCGGGGAGGGCGGCGGCGGTGGCGTCGTGGAGGAGGAGCACGCCGCCGTCGGGGACGGTGTGGGCGGCGAGGGTGTCGGCGGGGGCGAACGTCGTTCCATCGATCGTGGACAGTGCCCAGCCGGTGCCGTCGCCGCCGGGTTCCTCGGGTCCGGTGTGCCGCAGGAGCTGCGGGAGGAGTTCGGCGACGGGCAGGTCGTCGGGGAGGGCGAGGTCGCGCGTGGCGCGGGGTCCGACGACGGTGACGGTGCTGTATCGACCGGGCAAGGCGGGCCTTTTCAGTGGGCGCTAAGGGGTGTGGGCGAGCACGACGGCGGGCGGCGCGCTCAGGGCGGTGCGTTCGGCTTCCTCTTCGGCTTCGCGCTGCTGCTGCTTCTCGAAGGCGTTGGCGACGGCGAACGCGGCGACGACGAGGGCCACGCAGATCGCGCCGATGAGGGCGGCGGGCCACAGCGGCTGGCGCTGGCGCCAGCTCCGCGCCGAGCCGTAGAGGACGGCGGCGCGGAGCTGGCGGCGGCGCAGGGCGGCGGCCTGGAGCACGTAGCGCTCGCTCTGGCCGGTGCGCCGCATGGCCATCGGGGCGAGGTCGGTGCCGGGTTCGGCTGGCCTCGCCTGGGTCTCGGTGGTCTCCGAGGTCACCCGCCCCACCGGTTGTTGATGCGGGTCATGGTGGTGGACCAGTTGGTGGCGGAGTCGTCGGTGGCGGTGGCGAGCTTGTTGAAGGCCGCCTGGAGTTCGGTGAACTCGCCTTCGGAGGTGGTGTTGAAGGTGCCGAAGCCGTCGGTGCCCGCGCCGAACCACTGGGTCTGGACGGTGCTGACGTGGCCCTTGAGCTCGCCGAGGATGGCCTCGAAGCGGCCGCGGTAGGTGTGCTGGACGCCGGCGAGGTCCTGCAGGTTGCCGACGTTGCCGTAGAGCTCGAATCCTGAACCAGCCATAGTGGAGTGTCCCTTCTAGATCTGGATCGTGACGGGCTTGATGCCGGGCAGGTTGCCTTCGGCGCCGGTGTAGCCGCCGACGTTCTGGTCGTCGGTGGTGAAGCCGTCGTCGCTGGTGGCGCCCTGCGCGAGGGCGCTGAGGCCGTACTTGCCGGCCATCTCGTTGTACGCCTCGACGAACGCCGCCTTGGCCCGCTGGAAGGCGACGAGCGACTCGCCCTGCTGGGCGTCGACGTCGGCCTCCATCTCGGCGATGAGCGACTGCAGGTCGGCGGTGAGGCCCTCGACGGAGGTGCCGTGGTTGTTGGCGCTGGTGGTGAGGGCGTTGGCTACGGTGAGCCCGAATTCCGTTCCGATTCCGGCCATGCGGGGTGCCTCCTCAGGAGTGGTGGACGGCCTTTTGCGGGGGAGCGTATCGGTTCATGTTGACACGCAGGTGAAGTGAAAGTAAAGGGCCGCGACCACCACTCTGGACGCCTGGAGCGCTCTCCAGGAACATGATCAACTTTGGCCACTTCCGTTGGGGCGCAACGAAGACAGTTCACCTGATGTTATTCCAATACTCATGGATTCTCGGTACGCTGACCGGAATCCGCGCCTGCACCCCCCTGGAGGACCGATGGACGATTTCGGCACCAACCCCAACGCGGCCAGCGCCTCCGGCTCCGAGACCATGACACTCGCCGAGAGCTACCAGTCCCTCCGCGCCGACCTGATCGGCGCGGTCGAACGCTGCATCGACGCCGCGGGCGAGCCCGAGGTGACCGGCGGCTACGAGGAGTTCGGCGAGAAGTGGGCCACCGACCTGAACGCGACCGCCGCGCACGGCGAGAGCGTCGGCGGCACCACCGTCCTGTCGGTCACCGACGGCGTCGCCACCGACTCCGAGAACGCCGCGACCGTCGACATCCCCGCCCCCAAACCCTCCCCCGCGGGCATCTCCGCGAACTGACAGAGGACGGCAAGCCATGGCAGCCATTCCCACCATCGGCAGTTTCGACCCGCCCGACACGAAGGCCCAGGAGGGCGAGCTCTCGGCCGAGTCGGGGTACATCCAGGCCCACGGCGGCCGCATCATCGGCCGCGGCTCCGACGTGGTCGACCAGATGCGGACCTCCGCGGTCCAGTTCACCGAGCTCGTCGCCGCGCCGCTCGCCCGCGAGGGCGGCAAGTTCGAGGGCGCCGCGCACACGGCCATGCAGGGCGCGGTCTACGGCTCGATGGTCACGAACCAGTGGGCCACATGGGTCACCGAGTTCAAGGCGGCCCGGCAGGCCCTCATCGACGAGTGGGCGGCGGCCGTGGGCGACTCGTTCGGCGTCCGCGAGTCCGAAGTGGGCGGTGTGACGCCGAACTTCACGAAGGCCGAGCGCGCCGAGGCCGCCGAGCAGGCGACGGTCGCCGCCGGGGCGCTCAAGCTCGCCGAGATGAACGAGAAGGCCAAGGCCCTGTACGAGAAGTTCAAGGGCCAGGCCTCCGACATCGGCGGGATGCTCAAGGGCGGCCCTTCTCCTGAGAACCTGCGCGCCCTCGCGGCGGGCGGCGTCGGGACCTGGATGGGCTTCAACGTGTTCGGACTCGACATGGCGCTGCCGGTCACCGGGCAGGACGGGCAGGACCTCGTCGACGCGCTCACCGCGGCGCTCAAGAGCGGCGAGCCGCTCTCGCCGGAGATGCGGGAGCAGCTGGAGACGCTGTTCATGGTCGCCCAGCGGGCCGGGAACCTCCAGGACCTCGAGGACGCCGACCTCACCGCCGGGGAGCTCGGGTTCCTCCAGAACATCTACGGCGCACTCGACTTCAACGGGGACGGCGTACACGCCACCGACCTGTTCGACCTCCCCGAAATGCTGGAGGGCTCCGGGTTCTCCGGGGCCGACCAGCAGCTCGCGCTCGCCGCGTTCGGCGGCGGCCTCATGGCCCTGTCGAACCCGGCCGTCGGCGGCGGCACCGAGCGCCTGCCCGACTCGCTGCGCAAGGTCGTGGACTACTACGCCGGCCGCGGCGACACCCCCGGCCACCCGAAGCTCCTGCTCGACCAGCTCAAGGGCCTCGCGCCGATGCTTGCCGCCACCGCCAAGGACACCAGCGTCGACGGCGAGAAGGTCAGCCTGGAAGACCTGAAGGCCGGGCGCGAGCTGTCGACGTCGATGCTCTACTCCGTCTCCGACCTCGTCGACTACCCGAAGTTCGGGCTCCGCCTGCACCCCACCGAGATGCCCTCGCTGGACTACGTCATCGGCGGGGTCATGGAGGTCGCCACCCGCGACCTCGAGCTCAACGCCGACCTCCTCACCGGCCGCGTCCAGCACCCCGGCTACGGCGAGGACAGCACCGAGCACCTCCTGCGCGGCCTGTGGGGCCACGGCTGGCAGGACGACGGCGCGGCCGTCGCCAAGCTGGTCAACTGGATTCCCGAGACCGTCACCGGGTCCGACCCGTTCCTGGCGCAGGACGCCGCCGACTCCTACTTCGCGGTCCTCGACACCATCACCAACACCGACAAGCAGGGCTCGTGGGGCGAGTCGGCGTTCTCGTTCTTCACCGACGGCTTCGGCAAGCAGGAGGGGTTCCAGAACGCGCCCTTGGGCATCGGCAACCCGGCGGTCACGCAGGCCCTCGCGCGCTCGACCATCCCGTTCCTGGAGTACTTCGCCGACCCGGAGGCCGACAAGAAGTTCGCGACCGGCGTGAACTGGACGATCGACCCCGACGACCGCACCGCGTACATCGAGATGGCCGACCGCGCCAACATGTTCGAGATCATCATGGGCGGCAAGACCTCCGCGACGACCCTCGGCGAGGCCGTCTACGCGCAGGTCTACCTCGACGCCGCGGGCCTGCCCGGCTGGAGCGACAACGACGGCCACGCCGACAACCGCTTCGCCGGGGACGGCGACGGCGCCGAGATGCGCGCCGACCGCACCGCCCGGCTCCTGGGCCTCCTCGACGCCGGGTTCAACAACGTGTACGCCGACGGCGCCGAGGACGCCGCGATCGGCACCGACCAGAACAAGAACCAGTCCGCGTGGCTGCGCGCCGGGGCCGCCATCGCCAAGGAGGCCGTCGTCTCGATGGCCGGTCTCAAAGGACCGAAGGACATCCTCCTCAAGGAGCTCTTCGAGATCGGCAAGTGGGGCCCGAACGTCACCGAGTCCGAAGGGTGGGCGTTCGGCACGGTCGACAAGCCCGGCAAGGACGACGACGGCGTCTCGCTCAAGGACATGAAGGCGAACTTCGGGCACAACATCGTCGACGCCCTCGTCAGCGACAAGAACTCCGGCCGCACCATCCAGGAGCTCCAGGACCACGCCCCGCAGCTGGTCGAGAAGGACCCGAAGACCGGCCAGCTCCAGATGAAGTCCATCCAGGACATCGAAGACGACTACGACCCGATGGACAAGGACGCGTACTCAGTCGACAACGCGCTCGACGACCTGCGGAACTTCATGGGCTGGAAGAACACCCAGCGCTACAACGAGTACCTGCAGCACTTCGACGACATGCGCGAGGACATCGGCGAGACGTACTCCAAGTAGGACACCGAAGGGGGCCCGCGAGGGCCCCCGCCACTGCCCGACACCGCTAGGAACCCCCTGTGACCCAGACCGATCCGCGCCAGCGCCCCCAGCGCGACCTGCCCGACCGCATCCAGCACGGCCTCGAAGGACTCCGCGACCGGATCGGCGCGAACAAGGCCGTCGCCGCCACGGCCGCCGTCGTCGCCGTCGTGCTCCTCATCGCGATCGTCGCCGCCGTCATCGCCTCCGACAGCGGCGACGAAGCACCGCCCGGCGGGGGCGAGACCTCCTCGGCCGCAACCGAAGGCGAGGCGGCCCCGACGCTCCCGGCCGACGGCGCGTACCTCGCGCGCCAGGAGGCCACGGGCCTGTGCGTGACGAACGGGCCCGAGCCGGGCAACGACGCGCGCAGCGTCATGGTCCTCGGCGACTGCGCCGCAACATATCCGGCGAGCCTCGCGTTCGCCTCCGAAGGCGGCGGCGTGTACACCGTCGGCCTCGACTTCGCCGCGGACGAATGGCAGGCCTGCTGGGGCGCCGACGAACCGGCCGACCAGGCCGGGTACCTCACCGCCGGGCAGGACTGCGCCGACAGCGACCTGCAGCGGTTCCAGCTCACCGGGGCCGGGGCGGACTCCTACCTGATCAGCGTCGTCGCCTCCGGACTCTGCCTGGGGCTCTTGGAGGACGCCGCCGCCGAGGCGGGCGCGGCCCTCGCCACCGCCCCGTGCGACCCGGACGACCCGGAGCAGCGGTTCGCGCTCCTGGTCCCCTGAACTCCCCCGCTCCTCCATAAAGGAACCCTCTGTGCCACCACGAGATCCGCGCGTCCCCCGGCACTCGGCCGGGACTGATCTACCCGCGAAGCTCCGCGAGACCTGGGAGAAGGCCCGCCTGCGCCTGGGCACCAGCCAGGCCATGGCGGGCGTCGCGGCCGTCGTCGCACTCGTCCTCACCGTCGCGGTCGTCGCCGCCGTGATGGCCGCGGGCGGCGGCAAGGACCCGAAGCCCGCTGCCGCAACGGAACCGGCCGCGACGTCCATGGCCGCCACCTCGACCCCCTCGACCTCGCCGAGCCCGAGCCCCAGCCCCTCCGCGTCCGCCAGCGCTGAGGCGTCTGAAGAGGACGCACCGGATCAGCCGCAGGAGAGCGAGGAGCCGACCGAGGCCGAACCGCCAGCGCCGACCTACCCCGATGACGGCTGGTACCAGGTGAAGCAGGAGGCCAGCGGCCTGTGCCTGAGCACCGGCCCCGAGCCGGGCAACGAGGGCCGCACGGTCGTCGTCCTCGCCGGGTGCGGTTCGGCGAACCCGTCCACGATCCAGGTTGTCGCCTGGGACGAGGGCGTGTACGTCTTCAACCTGCACTTCCCGGACTGGAGCGCGTGCATGGGCGCCGACTCGCCCGCCGACCAGGAGGGGTACCTCATGGCCGCTTACGGCTGCGAGTTCACCGAGACCCAGTTCTGGGAGCTCGAACCCCAGGGCGGCGGGGTCTACACGATCGCCACCAGCGCCTCTGGCATGTGCGTCGGCATCCTCGAAGGCCGCTCCTCGAACTCGGGCGAGCCGACCGCGACGGATTCGTGCGACGCGGGGGACGCGACCCAGCGCTTCACCCTGTCCTGACGTCAGGCCTCTTCGACCCAGTAGTTGTCGTGCTCGATGAAGAACGCGGCGCGCTCCTCCTCGGTCATCTCGCCGATCTGGGCGAGCCCTTCGAAGTAGGGTTCGCGGACCGCGCCGGGGGTGAAGAGCAGGAGCATCGAGGCCGGTTCGTCGGTGTCGTTGCGGAAGCCGTGGAGGCCGCCCTGCGGGACGTACACGAAGTCGCCCTTGCCCATCGGGGCCCACTCGTTGCCGTTGTAGATGGTGATGGTGCCGTCGAGGATGTAGAAGGACTCCGAGATGGTCTTGTGGTAGTGCGCGCCGGGGCCGCCCTTCTTGGGGCCCATGTTCCAGCGGTAGAGCCCGAACTCGCCGCCGGTGGCCGCGCCTTTCGCGAGGTAGTCGGCGTGGCCGTTGTCGAAGAAGATGTCGGCGGGCGAGTCGTTGCGGCGCGCGACGGCACTGGTCTCGCCGGTGTCGCCGAAGTACTTCGGTTCGGGGTAGGACATGCGAAGCTGCCTCTCTGATCGCAAGGTGGTAACGGTGACTGGAGCGTACTGCCGCCGAAGGAGCGCTGCTTGGAGAGGCCCGGATACGCTCGGAGTATGACCGACATCCCCGCGCCCCTGACCGTCGCCGCCGCGCAGCCGGAGCTGCGGGCGGGCGACCTCGCGTTCAACGCCGCCGCGCACGCCGACGCGGTCCGCGCGGCCGGAGCACGGCTCGTGGTGTTCCCGGAGCTCTCGCTCTCCTCGTACGCGATGGCGGCTCCCGCTGTGGCCCTCGCGGACCCGGCCCTGGACGGGATCGTCGCGGCGTGCGCCGAGACCGGCTCGGTCGCCCTCGCGGGCGCCCCGGTCGAGGAAGGCGACGCCGAGTACATCGCGACGCTGCGGATCGACGGCACCGGTGTCGCAGTCGCGTACCGGAAGATCCACCCCGATGAGGAAGAGTCGCAGCGGTTCCGGGCCGCCACTGACCACGTGGTGCTGGACCTGGACGGCTGGCGGCTCGGCCTGGCGATCTGCCGCGACACGATGATGTTCGAGCACGCGCCCGCGACCGCCGAGGTCGCGAAGCGGTCCGGCCGGGGCGGGATCGACGCGTACGTCGCCGGATCGCTGTACACGCCGCGGGGACTTCCCAGGCGCGACAAGCGGATGCCGCAGATCGCGCGCGGCTACGGGATCTGGGTCCTGCAGGCCTGCTTCGCGGGGCCGGGCAGCGACTACCCGGAAACGGTAGGGCAGTCGGCGATCTGGGCGCCTGACGGCGAGGTCGCGGTGCGCGCCGACGACCAGCCGGGCCGGATCGTCAAGGCCGAGTTGCGGTTTTAGGAGGCACCGCTAGGCTTCGGCCTGCGCGCGGGCGTCCATGATCGTCTCGGCGTTGCCGCGAATCCAGTCGAACATGCCGCCGAGGTGCTGCGCGGTGCCTTTACCGAGTTCGGTGAGGCCGTAGGTGACCTGCGGGGGAACCGTGGGTTCGACGTGCCGCCACACCAGGCCGTCGCCCGTGAGGTTCTTGAGGGTCTGCGAGAGCATCTTCTCGCTCACGCCCTCGACCCGCTCGCGCAGCTCGAAGAAACGCAGCTCGCCGTCGTTGAGCGCGAGCAGCACCCAGATGCCCCAGCGGCTCGTGATGTGGTCGAGGACCTGCACGGCCGGGCACTGGCGGTGAAACACCTCACGCTCGGACCGCGTGCTCGGCCAAGCCACCTGATTTCCAACCAACACGGTATGAGCTTACTTCGAAGTGCGTTCTTCCGGAACCGCTGCAACGCTCCTAGCTTTGGTTTCACCACCGACACAAGGAGAAACCAATGATCGTCGTCACCGGAGCCACCGGCAACACCGGCCGCCCGCTCATCGACCTGCTCCTCGCCGCAGGCGAGAAGGTCACCGCCGTCTCCCGCAGCGCCGCCGAGTTCCCCGAGGGCGTCAAGCACGTCCAGGCCGACATCGCCGACCCCGAGAGCCTGCGTCCGGCCTTCGACGGAGCCGACAAGCTGTTCCTGCTCACCCGCGAATCCGACTTCGACCTCGTCCCGGTCCTCGCCGCCGCCAAGGACGCCGGCATCCGCCGCGTGGTCCTGCTGTCGAGCCAGCGCGCCGAGACCCGCGCCGACGAGTCGCAGGCGGTCTACGAGAACGCCGTCAAAGCCTCTGGTCTGGAGTGGACGTTCGTCCGGCCGGGCGCGTTCCACTCCAACTCGTTCATGTGGGCCGAGCCGGTCCGCAGCAACCGCGCCATCGCGGCCCCGTTCGGCGACGTGGGCCTGCGGCTCATCGACCCCGCCGACATCGCGGCGGTCGCGGCCATGGCCCTCACCGAGGACGGCCACGCAGGTCAGGCCTACACGATCACCGGCCCGGCGGCGGTCACACCTCGCGAGCAGGCCGCCGCGATCAGCGCGGCGATCGGCGAGCCGGTGCAGTTCAAGGAACTCACCCGCGACGAGGCGTTCGCGATGTTCAACCAGTTCTGGTCGGCCGAGATCGTCGAAGGCGCCCTCGACGCGCTCGGGAACCCGAACGCGGCCGAACTCGCGGACAACCGCGAGGTCGAGCGCCTGCTCGGCCGCCCGGCGACCTCGTTCGCGGACTGGGCGAAGCGCTACGCCGCCGCGTTCCGCTGAACCACTCCGGCCCGGTGGGTGGGGGGGGGGGGGGGGGGGGGGGGGTGGGGGGGGGGGGGGGGGGGGGGGAGGAGGGGAGGGGAGAGGGACGGAACCCCAGTACAA
>NZ_JBVJHZ010000066.1:0-17815 GCF_055586545.1 Glycomyces sp. NPDC050141
CCCCCCCCCCCCCCCCCCCCCCCCCCCCCCCCCCCCCCCCCCCCCCCCCCCCCCCCCCCCCCCCCCCCCCCCCCCCCCCCCCCCCCCCCCGGCCCCGGAAACGTCGTTATCGGCGCGGCGGTGGCGCCACCGTCTCGCGCACCACGATGTGGGTCCCGAGCACGACCTGGTCCGAGGCGGTCGCCTCGCGGCGCAGCCCCAGCCGCACCGCCTCCCGGCCCAGCTCCTCATGCGGCACATGCACAGTGGTGAGCGCCGGAGTGAGGTCCGAGGCCAGCGGGATGTCGTCGAAACCGACCACGGACATGTCCTTCGGCACCTCGATCCCGGCCTCCCGCAGCGCCTTCAGCACCCCGGCGGCGACCATGTCGGTCGCGCCGAACACGGCCGTCACGTCGTCGCGCTTCGCCACCAGTTCGCGGGTCAGCTCGTACCCGGACTGCTTCGAGAAGTCCCCTGGGATGAGCAGCGACTCGTCGATCGCGATGCCGTAGTCCTCGTGCGCGCGCCGGAACCCCCGCACCCGCTCGTCCGTAGTGGACAGACCGACGCCGATGCCCATGTACGCGATCGTCTTGTGCCCGGCCGACAAGAGGTGCGAGGTCATGGCGTACGCCCCGCCCTCGTTGTCGTAGTGCACCACCGTCGCCGGGACGTCCTCGCCCAGTGACGGCCGCCCGCACAGCACCAGCCGCGACCCCGAGCGGTCCAGCGCCGAAGCGAAGTACCGCATCCGCTCGTTGTACTTCCCGTCGTCCCAGGCGCCGCCCACGACGATCACGGCCTCCGCGTGCTGCTCGCGCATCAGCTCCACGACCGCCAGCTCCCGCTCCGGGTCGCCGTGCGTCGTGCACAGCAGGCACAACCGCCCTTCCGAGGCGGCCTGCTGCTCCACACCGCGCGCGATGTACGCGTAGAACGGCCCCGTCACGTCGTCCACGACGAACGCCACGGTCTTCGTCGTCGCCCCGGCCAGCGCGCGGGCGTGCGCGTTGACCACGTAGTCGAGCTCCCGCATGGCGCGCAGCACCTTCGCGCGGGTCGCGGGCGCCACCGGGTAGTTCCCGGCGAGGACCCGCGAGACCGTCGGCACCGACACGCCCGCCCGGGCGGCCACGTCCCTGATCGTGGGGCGCTTGCCGGTCTCGGCATTCGACTTCTTGGGCACTGGGGGCCTTCTCTCACCGTTCTCGGGGATGCGACGGGTCCGCACCCGGGTCATGCACGCTCACGTGCTCCCATTGTGCGCGAACCCGTCGCATGGTGCTCTACTCGGTCACTTCGAAGCCGAGCGTGAATGCCGCGGCTTCGGGAAGCAGCCGGTGCTCGGGCAGGACGCCGGGGCCGCACGCGGCCGAGCCCATGCCCTGCAGGGCGGCGTCGAGGTTCACGTAGACGCGGTCGCGCTCGACGAGCTCGTGCGTGTGCTTCGCGGCCTCCAGGTCCTCGCTCGTCCACGGGCGCACGGTGAACGCGAACTCGGGCGCACCGAACACCTTGAGCGACTTGCCCTCACCGGAGAGGCTGGCCCAGCGCACGTCGATGCGCGAGCCGTTCTCCTGCGGGAACACGTACGGGGTCTGCATACCAGCCACAGTAGACCGGAACCGCCCGACGCGGGCGGCCGCGCGCGTGTCGGCGTAGGCCTCGCCGGGCCCGCCGCCGAACCACTCGACCGCGTCGAGGGCCTTCGGCACCGAGGCGCGCACGCCCAGGCGCGGCAGCGGGAAGTCCCACTCGCCCTCGGGGTTCACCTCGACGGTGAGCCACAGGCGGCCGCCTTCGAGGCGCCACCGGTAGACGGTGCCCATGGCGATCGCGGCACCGGCCGCGCCCGCGCGGGTCGACACCGTGAGGCCGTCCTGAGTGGACTCGATGTCGAGGACCTTGTGCTCCAGCCGGTACAGGGCCGAGTTGCGGTCCTTCCACTGGTTCACCAGCGGCGCGTGCCAGCTGAGCAGGTCGTTGTCGGTCGGGGCCCGCCACAGGTCGAGGCGCGGCCCTTCGATCTCCAGGCCGCCGATGGCCGTGAGGCGCCCGAGCGCGTCGAACGAGGCGTTCCCGAGCCGGTAGCCGTTCCCTTCGGCGACGGGCGCGGTGCGACCAGCGGCCTGCACGGGGGTGCTGGCGGCGAGTCGCCCCTGGCCCCAGGCGATCTCGTGCCCGGCCTCGGCCCACGGCTCGTCCTTGGCGAGGACGGCGCGGACGGTGAGCCAGCGCTCGCCGTCGGCCTGCCCGAGGGCGGCGACGGCGGCGGGGAAGGCGACGATCGCGGACTCGCCTGCGGCGACGCTCCGCACTTCGAGCTCGCCTTCGGCCACGACCTGGCCCTCGTCCTCGACGGTCCAGGTGTACGCGAGGTCGCCGGTGTCGGCGAAGTCGCGGAGGTTCGCGACGGTGACGGCGCGCGAGCCGGGCTGGACGGTGATGCGGACGGGCTCGATGACCTTCTTGAACTCGACGAGGCCGGGGGAGGGCTCGCGGTTGGGGAAGACCAGGCCGTCGACGACGAAGTTGCCGTCGTGGATCGGCTCGCCGAAGTCGCCGCCGTAGGCGAACCACTCGCGGCCGTCCGCGTCGTGCAGGCGCACGCCGTGGTCGATCCACTCCCAGATGAACCCGCCCTGGCAGCGCTCGTGCTGCTCGAACAGGCGCTGGTACTCGCTCATGCCGCCGGGGCCGTTGCCCATGGCGTGCGCGTACTCGCAGAGCACGAACGGGATCTCGTGGCGGCGGTGGTGGTCGAGCGCGGGGTCCTTGGTCTGGTCCTCGGTCTTGTGGCCGATGCGGTCGGTCTCGGCGTGGTCGGCGTACATGCGGCTGTACATGTCGGTGTAGCCGGAGTCCCAGTCGCCTTCGTAGTGGATGGGGCGGCCGGGGTCGCGCTGCTTGGCCCACTGGGACATCGCGGCGAGGTTGTCGCCGGTGTGGCTCTCGTTGCCGAGGGACCAGATGATGACGGAGGCGTGGTTCTTGTCGCGTTCGACCATGCGCGCCATGCGGTCGAGGTAGGCGTCCCTCCACATGGGGACGTCGCTGGGGTTGCCGCGCCACTCGTGGTGGACGAAGCCGTGCGTCTCGAGGTCGCACTCGTCGACGACCCAGACGCCGATCTCGTCGCACAGGTCGAGGAAGCGGCGGTCCGGCGGGTAGTGGCTGGTGCGGACGGCGTTGACGTTGTGCCGCTTCATGATCTCGAGGTCGCGGCGCATCGTCTCGACGGAGAGTGTCCGGCCGTTGTCCGGGTCCCATTCGTGGCGGTTGACGCCGCGCAGGAGGATGCGCTTGCCGTTGACCTTGAGGAGGCCGTCCTCGATCGTGACCGTGCGGAAGCCGATGCGCAGGTTCACGCGCTCGGTCGCGGTGGCGACCACGGCGTCGTAGAGGCGCGGCGTCTCGGCCGTCCACGGCTCGACGGCGGTGCTGGCGGTCTCGCCCGCCGCGATGTCGATGCCCAGATCGGGCACGGTGACGCGGGCGCCCTCGGTGGTCTCGACGCGCAGGGTGCCGAGGCCGGTCGCGTGGTCGTAGTCGGCGTGCGCGAAGACGTCCTCGATGCCGTTCTCGGGCCGGTGGACGAGGGCGACGGGTCGGAAGATCCCCGAGAGCCACCACATGTCCTGGTCCTCCAGGTAGGACGCGGCGGACCACTGGTGGACGCGGACGGCGACGGTGTTCTCGCCCGCGCTGAGATGCTCGGTGGCGTCGAACTCGGTGGGGAGGCGGCTGCCCTTGCCGTCGCCGAGGAGGGTCCCGTTGACCCACACGGCGAACGCGGAGTCGACGCCTTCGAAGCGCAGGACGGTGCGGCCGGTGGCGGGCCAGTCGGCGGGGAGGGTGAAGGTGCGGCGGTACTCGCCGGTGGGGTTGGCGTCGGGGACCCGGGGCGGGTCGACGGGGAAGGGGTAGTACGTGTTGGTGTACTGCGGCTTGCCGTAGGGCGCGTCGCCGTCGAGGCCGTGCATCTGCCACATCGACGGGACGGCGAGGGTGTCCCAGCCGTCCGCGTCGAAGCCCGGGGCCTCGAAGCCCTCGGTGGTGTCGTGGAGGCCTGCGGCCAGGTTGAAGCGCCACGCGCCGTCGAGGCTGAGCGCGGCGGCGTCGGAGGCCAGCGCCGCTCGCGGATCGCGCCGCCCGCTGCCAGGGCTAACGCTTTCCACATAGGTGAAGTCGGTTCGGCTCATCGCCAGGGTTCCCTTTCCGGTATGCGATCCGTCCGGTCGGCCGAGGGCCGACCGGACTTGCGGCCCGCGACCGCCGAGCTGCCGCGCGCGAACGCGCGGCCGCCTCGTCTCGGTTCGGCGATGCGGGCCCGCTCATTGTCCGCCATGCCGCGGACGCGTCTACCGCGCCCGGCTCTGCCGTCTCGCATGGCAGGCCGACCGGATAGATAGCGGTTTCTATCTTAGGGGCGCCCGCCGCGGTGTCAATACCCGGGAGACCTTCCTATCCGAGCGGCTTCAGCATCGACGAGAACACGACCGTGTCCGCCGGGAAGTGCTCCGCCGCGTACGCCTCCAGCTCCGGCGTGACCAGGAGCGCGTCGATGATCGCCACGCCGTTCTGGTCGTCGGCCCAGCCGCCGTACACGTAGCGCGGGAACTCCGCCACGATCTCGTCCGCGATCGCCTGCAGCTCTTCGGTGCTCAGGTCCTCGGCCGGGTCGCCGATCTCCGGCTCCCGGTACTGCAGGTTGGGGTAGTCCGCCATGTCGATCGCCGAAGTCGGCACCGGGTCCTCCGTGAGCGCGAACGACTTCCCGTCGAACGTCCCCGTCACCAGGTACGAGCCCCACCGGACCCCCGAGGCCTCGTCGTGCTCGACCGCGTCCCAGTCCCAGCCCGACACCGGCAGGCCCCCGCACTGCGGCGGATACGACTCCGCCACCGCCCCGCACAGCTCCGCCGCGTCGCGCTCGACGCCCTGGAGCACCGTCAGCGCCCCCTGGTAGACGACCTCGTCGCCCGGCACCGTCGGCTCCCCGGACTGCGACCCGTCCGCGGCCGGGTCCCCGTCGCCGTCCGCACCCGCGTCGCCCGCACCCTGCCCGCACGCCGCCAGCACCAGCAGCGCCGCGAGCGGGATCAGCCGTTGCATCATCTTGTGTCCCATCATGTCCCTTCGACGCCGCACCCGCTGAACGGGTTCCCTCCGACCGGCGGTTTCAAGCAACCCGCCCTCCGACAACCCCGCTGCCAGACAACACAGTTGTCAGATAACACAGTCGAATAACAGATAACCGAATCCGCCTCCCGATGCTAGGTTTGGGCGGCGCCACCAGCGCCCCCAGGCCGGAGCCGCCCACCCGCCCAAGGCGTCCGCCGCCCCACCGTGAGGAGCCACTGCCCATGAGCGACAAGTTCCACCCCCGTGCCGCGATCGCCATAGGCATCACCGTCCTGTGTTGGGCCTCGGCCTTCGTGTCCATCCGCGACGCCGGACGCCACCTCGACCCCGGCCCGCTCACCCTCGGCCGCGCAGGAGTCGCCGCCGTCGTCCTCCTCGCCGTCTGGGCCGTCCGCCGCGAAGGCCTCCCCAAACGCGCCGCCTGGCCCGGCATCCTCACCGCGGGTATCCTCTGGTTCGGCGTCTACATGGTCGCCCTCAACTGGGGCGAGCAGCTCGTCGACGCCGGCACCGCCGCCCTCATCGTCAACATCGGACCCATCCTCATCGCCCTCCTCGGCGGCTGGTTCCTCAAAGAAGGCTTCCCGCCCCGCCTCTTCCTCGGCATCACCGTCTCCTTCGCCGGCGTCGCCGTCGTCAGCCTCTCCATGTCGCGCGACAGCGCCTCGTCCGTCCTCGGCGTCCTGCTCTGCCTCGTCTCGGCCATCACCTACGCCGTCAGCGTCGTCGTCCAGAAACCGACCCTGAAGCACTGCACCTCACTGCAGTTCACCGCCTTCGGCAACGCCATCGCCGCGGTCCTGTGCCTGCCGTTCGCCCCGCTGCTCTTCTCGCAGCTGGACGCGGCCCCGGCCTCCGCGACGCTCCACGTCCTCTACCTCGGCCTGTTCCCGACCGCGCTGGCCTTCCTCACCTGGGGCTACGCCCTCCGCTTCACCACCGCCGGCAAACTCGGCGCCACCACCTACGTGGTCCCGGCGATCGTGGTGGGCCTGTCCTGGCTGTTCCTGTCCGAGGTCCCGACCTGGCTGACGCTCGGCGGCGGCGCGCTGGCGCTCGTCGGCGTGGCGATCTCGCGTTCGCGCGGGCGCAAGAAGCCGGACGACGCGCCGAAGCCGCCGGTCGAGGCCCACGACCCCGCGGCGGTGAAACCCTAAGCCCGCCAAGCGCTCCGCGAAGCGTTCCAGGCGGGCCCGCCAGTCCGCCTTCGCGGCGGCGACCTCCTCGGCCGAGCCGAGTTTGGCGATCTCGACCTGCACGGCGGTCTTGCCTTCGCCCTTCGCGGTGAGGTTCGCGAGGACCCGCGTGCCGTCGGAGGCATCGAACCGCACGGACTTCGGCGGGGAGGCGCTGCGCTGCGTCAGTTCGATGCCCTCGAGCCATCCGGCCTGCGCGGCCGGGTCGGCCAGCTGCTCGAACGCGTCGGTGATCGAGGCGGCCACGGTCTTCGAGGCGTTGGCGCTGAACGTGCCGTCGGGCCGCTGCCCCGGTTCGCGCATGCCGCGCTCCTGCTCGTACCCGACGGTGATGGACTGCGCCCACCAGCCGTCGACCTCGAACTCCCGCACCAGCATCCGCGCGATCGCCGCGTGGTCGAGGCCGGTCGCGCCGCGCTCGTCGAGGAGCGCCAGCCAGGTCTTCCAGTCCGCGCCGGTGCCTTCGATCAGGGCCTGGTCGGACATGGTCTGGCGGCGCGGTGACGTCGATGCACCCATGGCTCCAGCGTAGGGGAGGAGCGTGGTGCGGGCGCCCCATCCGGCAGAAGGCCCGGCCCGGAACGCCGCCGCGCGGGAACGGCCGCGCCGCCGCATCTTCGACAGTTTTCGCCATTTATGGCGGTTTCCTCCGTGAATGTATTCGTTCGGGCATTAACGTCCTCCACGAACCTGATCGGAACGGAGCCCGCATGATCCCTGCCCGCCTCTCGGCGGCGGCCCTCGCCGCCGCTGCCGCGCTCGTCCTCCTGCCCGCCGCGGCCGCCCAGGCCCAAGTCGACCCGGTACGGTATGTGGCCCTTGGGGACTCGTACTCCTCCGGGACCGGCACGGGCGAGTACTTCGACCCCGCGTGCATGCGTTCGGCCCAGGCCTACCCGCAGCTCCTCGCCAACGCGCTCACTGCCGACTTCGCGTTCGAGGCCTGCTCGGGGGCGACAGCGAACGACCTCCTCGCGACGCAGCTCGGCGAGCTCGACGCGGAGACCGACCTCGTCACGGTCACCATCGGCGGCAACGACATCGGCTGGGCCGAGGCCGTCAAGGCGTGCATCACGCCGCTCGCGAACTGCATGGACGAGATCGAGGCCTCCGAGGCGCTCGTGCGCGACCAGCTGCCCGGCCTTCTCGACGGCGCTTACGGCGCCATCGCGACCCGCGCCCCGAACGCCGAGGTCTTCGTGCTCGGCTACCCGCGCCTGTTCAACGGCGAGCGGTCCTGCGGCGCGCTGAAGCAGCCGAACGTCGCCGAGCAGCTGCGCATGAACGAGGCCGCCGACCGGCTCGCCGGGGTCCTCCAGAACAAGGCCGAAGAGCACGGGTTCACCTATGTGGACGTGCGGGACGCCTTCGCGGGGCACGCGATCTGCGACGACGTCGCCTACCTCAACAACCTGGCCTACCCGCCGTCCGAGTCCTACCACCCGAACGCGATGGGCCACCTCAACGGCTACTACCCGGCGGTCGCCCGCGAGGCCGTCCCCGGGCTCGCCTGACGCTCCACTTCGGCGGGACGGCGGTGCCGTCCCGCCGTTCGCTTGCCCCGCAACGCCTGCACTGCCCGCATATAGAACGAGACATGTAAAGTTCCCGATTTGTTACGGTACAGGACTTCCCCTTAAGTTACTCGCGAGTTCACAATATGTGGCAAGTCAACGACGACTCGCAAAGGAACTTCCCCCATGCACCGACTTCCCAAGGCGGCCACCGTCGCCGCCCTCACCCTCGCGCTCCTGGCCGTCCCCGTCTCGGCCCAGGCGCAGACCACCCCGGTCGACTACGTCGCCCTCGGCGACTCCTACTCCTCCGGTTCGGGCGCCGGGCCCTACACCGACGCCACCTGCCAGCGCTCGCTCAAGGCCCACCCCTCGCTCCTCGCCGCCGAACTGGACGCCAAGTTCACGTTCGTCGCCTGCGGCGGCGCGACCACCGACGACGTGCTCGCCGGGCAGGTCCAGGCCCTCGAGGCCGGGACCGACCTGGTCACCATCGGCATCGGCGGCAACGACATCGGCTGGACCGATGCGATCACCGCGTGCATCACGCCGTTCACGAACTGCACCCCGGCGATCCAGGAGGCCGAGCGCAAGGCCGTCGAGGAGCTGCCCGCGAAGCTGGACGCGGTCTACACCGAGATCGAGACGCGGTCGCCGGACGCCGTGGTCGTGGTGACCGGGTACCCGCGCCTGTTCGCGGCGCGGAACACCTGCGACGCGTTCGGTTCGATCAGCATCACCGAGCAGCAGCTCATGAACGCGGGCGCCGACCTGCTCTCGGGGGTGATCGAGGAGGCCGCCACGGCGCACGGGTTCACCTATGTGGACGTGCGCGACGAGTTCACGGGCCACGAGGTGTGCTCGCAGCAGCCGTGGCTGCACGGGTTCACGCTCACTGACGTGCCGTACCACCCGAAGGCCTCGGGGCACCTCAGCGGCTACCTCCCGGCGGTGCTGGGCGCGCTGTAGCGCTTGAGTACGACGACGGGCCCGGCGGTGATCCTGCCGGGCCCGTTGCGCGCGTTGCGGTTACGCGTTCCAGTTGTCGGGGAGCGCGGCGAAGCCGGGATCGACCTGGGCGTAGCGGCCCACGTTCCAGGTGAAGGCGCGGGCGCGCGAGAGCGGGTGGTCGGGGAACTGGGGGTCGAAGGCCGGGTCGTCGCCGCGGTGGAACGGCAGGCGGGTCTGGAGCTGCGGGTCGAAGGGGTGGGGCATCGTCCAGTTGTCGAAGCCGACCTGGGCCATGAGCGTGGCCTCGCGAAGGCCGGTCATGCCGTGTTCGGTGGCGATGTACATCAACTGGGCGTACTGGGGCGCCTTCGCCAAAGTGAAAATGGCCATGAACCGCTGCCCGCTCGGCGCGTCCGGGATCGGCAGCTTGATCAGCTGGCGGATCGCGGTGACGCCGCCGAGGTTGACGGGCTCGACCTCGATGACGCAGCCCCGCTCGGCGTACATGCCGGCGAAGCCGCGCTGCAGCGCGTAGGGGTCGCGGAGCCATTCAACGGGGAACGGGGTCCCCTGGGCGACGACCACTTTGGCGACGTCGCCGGTGCGGGGGTCGGTCCAGGTCGTCGCATCCTGTTGCTGAAGACCATTGGTGTTGAAGGAGATGACCATTGGGCGACCCTAGCTCGCGACGTCCACCGGGAGCGACAGTGCACTCTGCAAACAGTGCGCCCGGTGGACGGGACCGGTCTCAGGCCTGGAGCGCGAGGGTCAGCGGGTAGACGGCGGTCGCTCCCGCTTCGCGCAGGCGCATGGCGGCGACGGTCATAGACCAGCCGCTGTCGCGCACGTCGTCGACGAGGAGCACGCTCGGCCGCGCCTCCGAGAGCGGCACCGCGAAGTCCACAGTGAACGCGTGCAGCACCTGCTGGAGGCGCTGGGCGCTGTTGGCGCGGTGCATGCCGCTGCCGGTGTCGCGGGCGCGGCCGAGCGAGCCGAGGTAGTCCATGCGGCCGAGCTTCGCGAGGCGCTGGGCGAGGCCGTCGACGAGCCTGGGGCGCGAGAGCGAGCCCATCGAGACGACCGCCGAGGGCCGGTCGGCCCAGTCCCAGGACGCCAGGACCTGCACCACGGCCTTGAACACGTCCTCGGGGACCTCCCGGTCCGCGCCGTCGGACAGGAGCTCGCGGAGCGGCCCGCCCCAGCCGATGTCCGAGAGCCGCGCGAGCGCCCGGCCCGGCTCGGCGCTTGCGCCGGCCGGGATCTTCCCCTTCAGGTCGATGCCGATGGCCTGCAAGCCGGTAGGCCACATGCGCTTCGCCTCGAACGGCACGCCCGGTTTCGACAGTGCCGCCGCCGCACCGGCCGCCGCTTCGGCCGAGACGCCGGCCTCGGTGCGGGTGCCGGTGCAGTTGTCGCAGCGCCCGCACGGCACGGCCTCGGCGTCGTCGAGCTCCTTGCGCAGGAACTCCAGGCGGCACTCGCCCGTGGCCTCGTAGGCGATCATGCGCCGCTGCTCGTGCTTGCGGGCCGCGTCCACTTTGGCGTACCGCTCGGCGTCGTACGCCCACGGCTGCCCGGTGGCCTCCCAGCCGCCCTTGACGCGGCGCACCGCGCCGTCCACATCGAGCACTTTCAGCATCATCTCGAGCCTGGTGCGGCGCAGGTCGACCCGCGTCTCGAGCGCGGCGGTCGACAGCGCGCGGCCCTCGGCGGCGAGCACGTCGAGGGTGCGGCGTACGGCGTCCTCAGCGGGGAACGACAGCGACCCGAAGTAGTCCCAGATCGCCCGGTCCTCGCTGCCGGGCAGGAGCACCACCTCGGCGCGGTCGCGGGCGCGGCCCGCGCGGCCGATCTGCTGGTAGTACGCCACAGGCGAGGACGGCGCTCCCAAGTGGACGACGAAGCCGAGGTCGGGCTTGTCGAACCCCATGCCGAGGGCGCTGGTGGCGACGAGCGCCTTGATGCGGTTGCCGAGCAGCTCCTCTTCGCGCTCAAGGCGTTCGGCGTTGTCGGTGCGGCCGGTGTAGGAGCCGACGGCGTGGCCGCGCGAGGCGAGGTAGTCGCTGACCTCCTCGGCGGCGGCCACGGTGAGCGTGTAGATGATGCCGGAGCCGTCGATGCGGGGGAGCTGCTCGTCGAGCCACGCGAGGCGGTGGGCGTTGTCGGGCATGTCGACCACCGAAAGCCGCAGGGACTCGCGGTCGAGGCTGCCGCGCAGGACGAGCGTGGCCGCGCCCTGCTTGTCCAGCTGCTCGGCGATGTCGTCGGAGACGCGGGCGTTCGCGGTGGCGGTGGTCGCCAGGACCGGGACGCTGCCGGGCAGGTCCTCGATGAACGTGGCGATGCGGCGGTAGTCGGGCCGGAAGTCGTGGCCCCAGTCGGAGATGCAGTGGGCCTCGTCGACGACGAGCAGGCCGCAACCGGCGGCGAGCTTCGGCAGCTGGTAGTCGCGGAACGCCGGGTTGTTCAGCCGCTCGGGGCTGATGAGCAGCACGTCCACCGCGTCCTCGGCGATGGCCTCGGCGATCGCGTCCCAGTCCTCTGGGTTGGCCGAGTTGATGGTGCGGGCGCGCACCCCGGCGCGCTGGGCGGCCTCGATCTGGTTGCGCATGAGCGCGAGCAGGGGCGAGACGATCACGGTGGGGCCCGCGCCGCGGCGGCGCAGGAGCGAGGTGGCCGTGAAGTACACCGCGGACTTGCCGAACCCGGTGCGCTGCACCAGGAGCACGCGCCTGCCCGGTTCGTCCTCGTCGCAGAGGGCCGCGATGGCCCGCCACTGGTCCTCGCGCAGCCGCGCGTGCTCGCCCGCGAGGGCGCGCAGCAGTGTCTCGGCTTCGTCTCTGAGCGTCGCTGTTCCTGCCATAGGGACCGTTGTACCGCACTGGTATGACCGAGGGTGACGACAGTAGGCTCGGGCCGATGGACGGTTTGGCACCGATTGATGTTCATTGGAAGTCCGGCGCCTGGACGGCGCTGCCGGTCGCGGCGGAGGAGTCGGACGGCCGACTGCTGGTCACGGCGGCCGAGGGCAGCGACGCGTGGCGGCACACCGGGTACGGCTTCGTGCACGAGGACGAGCACGCGCTCCTGGAGGACTGGGACCGCGCCCGGGCCGTCGAGGTGAGCTTCATCGCGTCGTTCGAGGCGCAGTTCGACCAGGCGGGGCTCATGGTCCGCGTCGACGCCGAGCACTGGATCAAGGCCGGGGTCGAGTACGCCGACGGCGCACCGCAAGTCGGCGCCGTCGTCACCGCCGGGAAATCCGACTGGTCGGTCGCGCCCGTCCCCGAGTGGGCCGACCGCGAGGTCACCATCCGGGCCAGCCGCTTCGACGACGCCGTCATCGTCCGCGCGCGAGTCGAGGACGAGCCCTGGCGGCTCGTGCGCCTCGCCCCGCTCGACCCGGGCGCCGAGGCCCAGGCCGGGCCCTACTGCTGCGCGCCGTCCCGCGCCGGACTCTCGGTTGCTTTCACCTCGTGGCGGCTCACGGAACCGGACGCGGCCCTGCACTAGGCGGCGTTCGCGAACCGTGGGACCCGTGGCGTCCCGACCGGTCCGATGCCGCGACACGCGGTGGTTACCGTCTCGTACTCCCGCGCCGACGCCGTGGCGGACCGCAGACTGTTCTGCGGCAAGGCACAGCACTACGCAGGAGGACACTTCATGAGCCAGAACGACTACCGCGCGAAGATGCGCACCCGGTTCGCGAACTTCGACATCGACGGCGACGGCGAGGTCACCGCCGCGGACTTCGAGGCGATGGCCCGCCGCGTCATCACGGAGTTCCAGGTCGGGGAGAACTCGCCGGAGGCGGCGGCGATCCTCGACGGCGCCCGCAAGTTCTTCGTCGGGCTCGCCGAGGCCACCGACGCCGACGGCTCCGGCTCGATCAGCGAGAGCGAGTTCCTGGAGGGCGCCGAGCAGCGGCTGCTCGACAACCCGGAGGGGTTCGATGCGATCGCGCGCCCCTGGGTCCAGAGCGTCATCGCGATCGCCGACGCCGATGGCGACGGCCGCGTCTCGGTCGAGGAGTGGGTCCGGGCGCTCCAGGCCATGGGCTCGAACGAGCGCGTAGTCGAGGCGGACCTCCAGTCGATCGACCGCGACGGCGACGGCCAGGTCAGCCTCGAAGAGGCCATGGCGGTCGTGACCGAGTACTACACCCGTGAGCGGTCCATCGACCTGTTCGCGAACGCGTAAGCACCCGACGGGCGGTTCCTCGGCTTCCGGGGCGAGGGGCCGCCCGTGCCCGCGGACGACACACCCGGCGATCTCGAGAACGCCGCCGCGCCACGGGAATGCCGATAGGGTGTGGCCGTGAACGTGGTCATCATGAAGAGCGAGAACGGCACTTATACGGGTGCGCAGGGCGGTCGGTTCTCCGCTGGGGTGTCCCGGGAATCGGCGGGATCGCAGCGTTTGTGCCTGCACCGGGTGTTCATCAAGGCGCACACCGAGACCGTCCCCCATATGCACGACGGCCACGAGTCGGCGATCTACGTCCTCGCCGGGCGCCACCAGATCCGCTACGGCGACGAACTCCAGCACCTTGCCGACCTCGAACCCGGCGACATGGTCTACATCCCGCCCGGCATGCTCCACCAGCCCGTCGTCGGCGCCGAAGACGTCACCGCCCTGGTCGCCCGGACCGACCCCGCCGAACAGGAGTCCCTGCGTCTCCACACGCCCGACCGGCAGCCGGCCACCACCGGTTCCTAGGCGGACTCCTCGTCGAGTTCGGCCGCGAGCAGCTTCAAGTCGTAGACCGACATGCGCTGCGAGCGGTCGGCGCGGCCCTTCGCGCTGACCGCCACGCCGTCGGCGCGCAAGAGGTCGGGCACGTCGCGGCCGGTGCGGCCGTCGGCCCACCGGAACCCCTCCGAGACCGTGCCGCCCGCGGTGAGGACCCGGTAGGCCCTCGCGCAGTGCCCATCCCGCATGTAGGCGCCCACCTGCCGCGGGCCCGTACCGATCAGCTCCGCCAGGTCCCCGTACGAGGTCCACGTGCCCTCCGGCAGCGCCTCCACGACCCGCCGCACCCGCTCCCAATCCGCTTCAGTCGTCACCACCGCAATCTACCGAGGCCGGGCGGCGGCCCGCGCCGAGCGTCGGGCGCCACCAGGCGGGATCGCTGCGGCTAACGAACCGCCTCCTGGTGTTAACGTCGAAGCTGACAGGGGAGCCGATGGGCTGAGAGTGCGGAACCGACCGCAGACCCTCACACCTGATCCGGGTAATACCGGCGTAGGAAGTCGTCGCCGCTGTCGCGCAATGCCCGCAACCTCGAAAGGCAAGCCCATGCCCGACAGCCCTGCCCTCCTCAACCCCGGCCGCTGGCGCACCGTCGACATCCTCACGTGCGCCGTCCTCGCCGTCGCCTTCAGCGTCGTCTTCTGGGCCTGGAACTTCGTGTGGGCCGCCCTCAGCCCCGCCCTCGCGTTCTACCCGCCGCTCGCCGCCGTCGTCTACGGCCTCTGGCTCATCCCGGCCGTCCTCGCCCCGCTCATCGTCCGCAAAGCCGGAGCGGGCGTCTTCACCGAAGGCCTCGCCGCCCTCATGTCGCTCCTCCTCGGCTCCCCGTACGGCATCACGGTCCTCTACCAGGGCCTCCTCCAGGGCCTCGGCGGCGAACTGCCCTTCGCCGCGGGCCGCTACCGCCGCTTCGGCACGCTCACCGTCCTCGCCGCCGGCGCCCTCTCCGGCGTCGCCGGAACCCTGTGGGACGTCTTCCGCTGGTACCCCGACGCCGACCTGTGGGCCTTCAAGGTCCCGTACGTCGCCATCGCCGCCGTCTCCAGCGCCATCGTCGCCGGACTCGGCTCCAAACTCCTCGTCAAGGCCATGCTCCCCACCGGCGTCCTCGACCGCTTCCCGGCCGGGCGCGAACGCCAGCGGATCTGACCCATGGTCCCGGTCGAGTTCCGCGGCTTCGCCTGGCGCCACGCCGGGCGCCGCGCCCAAGCCGTCGCGGGCGTCGACCTCCGCGTCGAACCCGGCGAGCGGGTCCTCCTGCTCGGCCCCTCCGGGTCCGGCAAATCCACCCTGCTCGCCGCGCTCGCCGGACTCCTCACCGAGGACTCCGGCGAGCAGCACGGCGATATTCTGATCGACGGCAAGTCCGCCGCCGAGCAGCGCGACCGCGTCGGCGTCCTCTTCCAGGACCCCGAGACGCAGCTCGTCATGGCCCGCAGCGGCGACGACGTCGCCTTCGGCCTCGAGAACCAGGCCGTCCCCCGCGACGAGATCTGGCCCCGAGTCCGCGAAGCCCTCGAAGCCGTCGGCTTCCCCTACGGGACCGACCGCGCCACGCACGCCCTCTCCGGCGGCGAGCAGCAGCGCCTCGCCCTCGCCGGGGTCCTCGCCCGCCGCCCCGACCTCATCCTCCTCGACGAACCCACCGCGAACCTCGACCCCGAAGGCGCCCAAGACGTCCGCGAGGCCCTCCGCGCCGCGCTCGCCGACACCGAAGCCACCCTCATCGTCGTCGAGCACCGCGTCGCCGAGATCCTCGACCTGGTCGACCGCGTCATCGCCCTCGGCCCCGGCGGCACCCTCATCGCCGACGGCCCCGCCGCGAAGGTCCTCGCCGCACACGGCGCACAACTTGCCGCCCAAGGCGTCTGGGTCCCCGGTGCGCCGCTCCCGACCCGCCCGGCCCGCGCCGCCGGAGACGTCGCGCTCCGCGGCGACGACCTCGCCCTCGTCCATCCTGGCGCCGGGCAGCCCGCCCTCGACGACGTCACCTTCGAACTGCGCCAAGGCGAACTGCTCGCCGTCACCGGCCCCAACGGCTCCGGAAAGTCCACACTGGCCCTCCTCGCGGGCGGGCTCGCCAAGCCCACGCGCGGCCGCGCCACCGTCCCCGGCGAGACCCGGCCCCTCCACCGGCTCCCCGCCCGCCGCCTCGCCACCCGCGTCGGCTCGGTCTTCCAGGACCCCGAGCACCAGTTCGTCACCGCCAGCGTGAAAGACGAACTCGCGTTCGGGCCGCGCCAAGCGGGCTGGGCGAACGACCGCATCGACGCCCGCGTCGACGAACTCCTCGAACGACTCCGCCTGGCGCCCTTGGCCAACGCCAACCCGCACACGCTCTCCGGCGGCGAGGCCCGCCGCCTCTCCGTCGCCGGAGCGCTGGCCGCCGCGCCCGGCGTGCTCCTCCTCGACGAACCCACGTTCGGCCAGGACCGGCGCACCTGGGGCGAGCTCGTCGACCTCACCGCCGACATCCGCGACGAAGGCACCGCGCTCCTCGCCGTCACCCACGACCGCGACTTCGCCGCCGCGCTCGCCGGACGCGAACTCGTCCTCGGCACCGGGCGCGTCACCGAGGAGCGCCGCCGATGACCATGTCGCTTGCGCCCGTCTGCGACGCCGAAGCGCCCATCGCCCGCGTCAACCCGGTGGCGAAACTCGCGGCCGTCGCCGCCGTCTCGACCACCGCGCTCATCGCCTCCGACTGGCTCACGCCGCTGCTGCTACTCGGCGCGCTCCTCGCGATCGTGCCCTTCAGCGGCATCCGGATCGGCGAGCTCGCACGGCGGCTGCGGCTGCTGTGGTTCGCCGCGCTGGTCGTGGTGATCGTCAACGCGGTGTTCGCGTCGGAGCAGACCGGCCAGATCGTGATCGCGTTCGGCCCCTTGGAGATCAGCTCGGGTGCGCTGCTCGGCGGGACTGCGATCGGCCTGCGCGTCTGCGTCGCCGCAACCGCCGGAGTGCTCGGGTTCGCGACCACCGACCCGACCGACCTCGCCGACGGCCTGATGCAGCAGCTGCGTTCCCCCGCGCGGTTCACCCTCGGTTCGCTGGCCGCGCTGCGGCTGCTGCCGCTGCTCGCGGCCGAATGGCGGCAGATCACCAGCGCCCGCCGCGCCCGCGGCCTCGAAGGCGGCTGGAACCCGCTGCGGCGCGCGCGGCTCTTCGCCTCGACCATGTTCACCCTGCTCGTCGGCGCGATCCGCCGCGCGGGCCGCCTGGCGGCCGCGATGGACGCCCGCGGCTTCGACTCCGAGATCCCGCGAACCCACGCGCGGGAGCAGCGAATGCACCCGGCCGACTGGGCGGTCATGGGGGTGGCGCTGCTCGTGTGCGCGGCAGCGGTCGCGGTGAGTGTGGCCTACGGGGTCTTCACGGCGTTCGGCTGAGCGCGGGGCGCGGCGGGCGGTAGCGCCCGCGTGCCCGGCGCCCCCGGGGTCGGGTGTGTCGGCCCGGAAGCGCCCCCGAATCAATGATCGCGCGGGGGTACGACGGTGCGGCTCAGATGGTGACCGGGGTGCCGTCCGTTATGCGCTCGTATGGGGCGCCGATGAGGTTCGTCAGGATGCGGTCGACGATGGTACGGCCGTCTTTGGACAGGATCGCGTCGTGGATCGGGTGGACGACCGGGGCGTCGATGGCGCGGATGAAGTCGATGCACTCCGCGAGCTTCAGCCAGGGCGCCGCGACCGGGGCCAGGAGGACCCGGACCGGGAGGTCGGGGACCGTGAGGGCGTCGCCGGGGTGGAAGACGCCGTCCACGAGATAACCGACGTTGTGGACCACCGGGATGTCCGGGTGGATCACCGCATGGTGCCTGCCGACGACCTTGACCTCGGTGCCCGCCACCGGGATCGCATCGCCCGCGCTGACCACCGTGAACGGGAGGTGCCCGAGCACTGCCGAGAGCGATTCGGGGCCGTAGATGACGGTCTCGGGCTGGTCTTCGAGGAGGCGCCGCAGCTCCGGGTCGTTGCAGTGGTCGGAGTGCTGGTGCGTGATGAACACGGCGTCCGCGCCGTCGAGCGCGGCCGGGTCGGAGAAGACGCCCGGGTCGATCACGACAGCCCCGCCGTCCGTGTCGAAGCGGACGCACGAGTGGCCGAACTTGGTGAGTCGCATGCCCTCACCGTAGAACGCCCCCGCACCGCACGCCCGACTCTCGCAGAAACGCCGCAGCGACGCGGGGGGGGGGGGGGGGGGGGGGGGGGGGGGGGGGGGGGGGGGGGGGGGGGGGGGGGGGGGGGGGGGGGGGGGGGGGGGGGGGGGGGGGGG
>NZ_JBVJHZ010000067.1:0-17226 GCF_055586545.1 Glycomyces sp. NPDC050141
GGGGGGGGGGGGGGGGGGGGGGGGGGGGGGGGGGGGGGGGGGGGGGGGGGGGGGTTTTTGGGGGGGGGGGGGGGGGGGGGGGGGGGGGGGGGGCCGGGCCCCCCCCGCACCGGTGCCGGACGCACGGCCGGTCGTGGTGACCGAGGTCGTGGTCATGGCAACTCCGTCTTACTCGGTGGCCGCGGCGGCGTCGGTCTGCGCCTGGGCCAGGGCGTCGGCCGGGGTGGCCGATCCGGAGAGGGCGTTCTGGACGGCGGTCCAGAGCGCTTCGGAGATCATCGGGTAGTCGGTGCCGAGGTTGTCGCTGGTGCGGCCCTTGGCGCCGCGGACGGCGTCGACCCAGGGCTGCAGCTCGGGCTGGGCTTCCAGGAGCGCGGTCTGGCCGTCAGCCGTCGGCGGGATGTAGTAGGCGAAAGTGGTGGCGGTCTCGACCAACCCTTCGGGGGTGGTCATGCACTCCACGATCTGGCGGGTGGTGTCGTACCGCTCGGTGTCGGCCTGGACGGGGGCGATGATGAACTCGCCGCCGGTGGGCGCGGGCGCGGTGCCGCCGTTCTGGGCGGGCAGCGGGACGACGCCGGTGGCGAATCCGGCGTCGAGGGCGCTGTTGACCTGCCAGGTGCCGTTCACGGCGAAGCCGTACTCGCCGGTGAGGAACTCTTCCCAGGTGGTGTTCTGGGAGTTGGTGATGACGGAGTCGGGCGCGTAGCCCGCGTCGAGCCAGCCGGTCCACAGTTCGAGGGCGGCAACGGCTTCGGGCGAGTCGAGCTGCGTGAGGTCGGCTCCGGCGCCCCAGAACCAGGGCAGGAACTGGAAGGAGCCCTCTTCGGTGCCGATGCCGGCGAAGGTGATCCCCTTGGCGCCGTTACCGGTAACTTTCGCAAGCGCATCGGTGAGCGAGGCCCAGTCGGTGACGGAGGCCGGGTCGACTCCGGCGGCGGCGAGCACGTCGGCGTTGTAGTAGAGCGCGAGCGTGTTGGCGCCCACGGGGATGCCGTAGGCCTGGTCGTCGACGACGCCCGCGGCGAGCAGGTTCTCGTCGACACCCGAGACGTCGAGACCGAGTTCGTCCACTGTGGTGAGCATGCCGGTGTCGGCGAGGGTGGAGACGGCCGGGTTGTCGAGCAGGATGACGTCCGGGCTGGTGCCTTCCTGCGCCGACAGGAGCGCCTGGTTGGTGAGGGCGGTGGTGTCGAACGGCGTGCGCTCGATGGTCACTCCGGCGGCGTCGCCGCAGGCCGCGACGCGCTTGGCCCAGTCGGAGTCCTCGGCGTGCTGGGGGTACGGGTCCCACCAGGTGAAGGTGTCGGCGTCCTGGTCGGTGGTGCCGCCGGACGAGCAGGCGGCGGCGAACACCATTGCGGCGCAGGCGATGCCTGCGGCTTTGAAGAGGGGCTTGCGGGCTTGCATTTCTGGTTCCTCCTTGAACGGGAATTGCGGTGAGGGATGGGACTTACTGCCGGGACTGTGCAGATTTATGGCTCGCACGCTTCGCCACGAGGGAAGGTGCTGCGGTTGAGCCCCTGTCGACGAGTTCTGGGTTGACGAACCGCACCACGTACGGGTCGCCTGCGGGGACCTGGCCTTCGATGCGCCGCACGAGCTGGCGGACGGCCATGGCGCCCAAGCGGTCCGGGGCGCTCTCGATCGACGAGTAGGGCAGGGAGAACGTGCGCGCGAACTCGTCGGAGTACCGGCCGATGACCGAGAGGTCAGTCGGGGTCTCGAGGTCGCGGGAGCGCAGGACGGTGGGGAGCGCGGCGGCGGCGGCCTCGTTGTTGAGGAGGAGGCCCGTGGCGCCGGGGTGGGCGTCCAGGAGCGCGTTGAGGTCGCGGCCGATGTCGGGCTGGGTGGCGGCGCCGAACACGGTGTGGAGGGTGACGCCCCTGGTCTTGGCGGCTTCGACGGCGGCGTTCTGGAGGCGCCAGACGTAGGCGCCGCCGCGTTCGACGACGTGCTCGGGCTGGGACACGAGGATGAGTTCGCGGTGGCCGAGGCGGGCGAGGTGCTCGACCATGGTGCGCCCGGCCTCTTCGAAGTCGAGGTCGAAGACGTCGACGCCGGTGCAGTCGCGCGGGAGGCCGACGAGCGCGCCGGGCTGGTCCGCGGCGCGGAGCACGGGCAGGCGGTCGTCGTCTTCGGCGACGTTGAGGAGCACGACGCCGTCGACCATGCGGGAGTCGGTGATGCGCTTGAGGGCGCTGCGGCCGTCGTTGTCGGAGCTGAGCAGGATGTCGTAGCCGAGGTCGCGGGCGGTGTCGGTGACGCCTTGGAGGTACTGGAGCATCGCGGGCGCGAACTCGTCGGGGAGGAACTGGGCGAGGAGCCCGATGACGTTGGAGCGGGAGGTCGCGAGGGCCCGGGCGCCGGCGTTGGGGGTGTAGCCGAGTTCCTTGGCGGCCTGGCGGACCCGTTCCCGCACTTCGTCGGAGACGGCGCGCTTGCCGGTCATCGCGTACGACGCGGTCGAGCGGGCCACGCCCGCGGCGCGGGCGACGTCGCCGATGTTGACCATGTGCTGCCTCCTCAGATCCGGTTCGCTCTGCTGCCTGAAAATCATCGAACCGGTTCGGAGCATAACCCCGTGACGCGGCTGACGCAAGTGGGCCCTGAGCCTGTTTCCCGTGTATATGCCTTTGTTATATCGAAGATCTTGCATCGAACGAAGTTCGAAACTAGCGTCAGACCTCCATCGACGTGTCGAACCGGTTCGACCTTTCGACTAGGAGCACTCATGCATTCCACCCTCAAGAAAGCGGCGACGCGGGCGGGCGTCTTCGCCGTCGCGCTCGGCGCCGTCATAGCCGGGAGCGCGGTCCCGTCCCAGGCCGCCGGGCTCACCCTCACGGTGAACGTCGCCGACGTCGTCCGCCCGGCCACGCAGGTCGCGGCGGGCGGCCTCTACGGCGTCGGCTCGGACTCGCAGCCGACGACCGCGATGCTGCTGCCGCTCAACCCGACGAGCTTCACGCAGCCCGCGCCGGGCACGACGCACCTGGGCAACGGCGCGACCGAGCCGTGCTGCGACTCGCTCGACGTGGGCGACAACCTCGTCCGGGCGGGCGCGCAGCAGTTCATCCGCATGCCCGACATCTACCCGACGTTCCCGTACGACTGGCAGGGCTGGTCGGACTGGGAATCGAAGGTCACGACGATGGTCAACGCCCGCCTCGCCGAGACGGACATGACGAACATCCGCGGCTGGGAGCTGTGGAACGAGCCGGACTGGACCTGGCAGACCTCGGAGGCGGGGTCGTGGAACGAGGGCTGGGCGCGCACGTACAAGCTCGTGGACTCGCTCGACCCGGTGACGCCGATCGTCGGCCCGAGCGACTCGTACTACAACCACGACCGGATGGTCTCGTTCCTCACGCACGCCAAGAACACCAACACCGTCCCTGACGTGATCGTGTGGCACGAGCTGACCGACATGGACTGGAACAACTTCGACGAGCACGTCGCCGACTACCGCGCGATCGAGGACTCCCTCGGCATCGCGGACCGCCCGATCGCGATCAACGAGTACAACAGCTACAACCAGATGGACATCCCCTCGGTTGCGCTGCACTGGATGTCGGTGTTCGAGCGGTACGGCGCGCGCGAGGCGCACCGCGCGTACTGGTTCGAGGCCGGCACGTTCGACGGCCTGTTCACGCTGCAGAACCAGCCGACCGCCTCGTACTGGCTGTACCGCTGGTACGGCGCGATGACCGGCAACATCGTCGAGACCACGCCGCAGTCCTGGCTCGACGGCGTCGCCTCCTACGACTCGTCCCGTCAGATCGTGAACACGGTCTTCGGCGGCGATTACGGCAACAACACCGTCCGCGTCGAGGGCCTGGGTTCGTTCGGCTCGCAGGTGCAGGTCCAGCTCCTGTCGACCCCGGGTTCGGGACGACACACGGCCGTCACCGCACCGACGACGATCTCGACCACCACGATGGCCGTCTCGAACGGCGCGATCTCAGTGCCCGTGAACAACATGGACGCCGAGGCCGCGTACCAGCTGGTCGTCACGCCCGTGGGCGGCCCGACCACCTCGTGGCAGCAGGTGTACGAAGCCGAGAACCAGACCGTGGTGAACGCCAACACCTTCGGGTCCGGGAACGCGTCGAACGGCTACTACGTGGGCCAGATCGACGGTGCGGCCGACATGCGCTCGCAGTCGTTCGTGGACTTCACCGTGAACGTGCCGACCGCGCGCTCGTACACGATGACCATCCGCTACGCGAATGGAACCGGGGCGAACTCGACCCACGGCCTGGCCTACAACGGCAGCGCCTGGTCCACAGTGACCTATCCGCCGACGGCGGGCTGGGCCCAGTTCAGCACGGTGAACGTCACTGTCACTCTGCAGGCGGGCTACAACGTGATCCGCCTAGCGAAGGGGTCGCCGTACTTCTCAGGCGGCACCGGTTACGCCGAGCTCGACAACATCAAACTCACCTAGAGGCAGGGCCGGGCGAAAGCCCGGCCCTTTCCCGTTCTAGCCGAGGTCGGGGACGGTGAACACCCGGGCCTTCATGTCGCCGCCGAGCACCACCAGCATGTTGCCCGCGAACGAGGCGTGCTCGGGCAGGTCGGCGCCGACCTCGTGACCGGCCGACTGCGCGCCGGTCGCCGTGTCCACGACCGCGACGTCCCAGCCGCCCATGGTCGAGACCTCCATCGCCGCAAGGCCGCCGCGGATGGCGATCGCCGACGTGAACAGCTCCCCCTCGACGACCCGCTTCCCTTCGAAGTCGAGGACCTGCGCCTCGTCGACGGTCTCGAAGACCTGGTCGCCGTGGACGAGCCCGCTCGGCGTGGAGTACCAGTTGTCGTCGACCGCCCAGTCGACGCCGACCTCCCACACTTGCTCCCCGGTCTGGGTGTCGACCGCGATGGTCTTGTACTGGTCGTCGGCGTTGGCGTTGTCGAGTGCCGCGCAGACCAGGTGCGGCCCGCAGGCTTTCACATGCTGGATGGTGAAGGCCACGTCGAGTTCGATGCGCCAGGCCTCACCGAAATCGGACAGCGCATGCGCGACAAGGGTGTCGCGCCCCGGGGACGCCTCCTCGGAGGCCTTGCCGATGACGAGGTCGTCGAAGGCCGTCCAGTATTCGCTGTTCAAAGGCAGATCGCCCTCGTGGACGGCACTGCCGTCGGCGGCATCGCGGACAACGGCGGTGCCTTCGTCGGGAACGAGCTCGACGATCCGGTCGCTGGCAGCAAGGTTGTCGTAGAGCGCGAAAGAGTTCGGGGGCACGGCGCCCAGGCCCTCGGTGCCCTCGTCCCACACCGTCGCGGCGCGGACGCGGTACTCGTCGATGATGAACAGGTCGTAGGGGCCGGTCTCCTTCCACACTTCTTCACCGGTGGTGAGGTCGATGCGGATCACGGCGTTGTCCTCGAAGCCGGTGCGCTGCTCGACGATCGCCTCGCTGCCGAAGTAGGCGACGTCGTTGCGGTCGATCCAGGGCTGCTTCCACAGGAACTCGCCGTTGTCGAGCATGACGGCGGCGCGCATGTTCTGCCCGGCGTCGGTGGCGGAGGCGGTGGCGTCCACGAGGAGCACTTCACCGGCCACGGTGAGGAAGAGGTCGGTCGGCTCGAGGTCGAGGGTGGTGCTCCACACCGGATCCCCGGCGGGCGTGAGGGCGCTGACCTGCGTCTGGCCGTCGACGACTTCGGCGAGGACCGCCAGGTTGTCCGCCGCGACGACCGCGGCCGCGCCGTCGGCGCCGAGCTGCTGCTCGTACTCGAGCGTCAGTTCCGGCCCGCCGCCGGTGGCCTCGTCCAGGTTCTCGGCGAGGCCGTCGAGGAGGTCGCCGGGCCCGCCGTCGCCGGTGAGGCCGCTCCAGTCGACCTGGTTGTAGACGATCACCAGCACGACGGCGAGCCCGATGATGAACGGGTAGAGGGCCAGGAACGAGAACCGGCGCGGCCGCGGCGGGCCGCTGATCTTCAACTGGCCCGTGTAGACCGGCGGCAGGTTCGACTGCTGCGGGGTCATCTGCGGCAGCACCGGTTGGGGCGCTGCCGGTGTCGGTGTACTGACCGGCGGCGGGACGGGCACATAGGTCACCGGGGAGACCGGCGGCGGCGCCGGTGCGGGCGCGGGCGTCGTCGCCTGGGCCTCCGGTCCGGAGAGCGCGAACCGCAACGCGCCGAACGCGACCGGCAGCTCGGGCTGCTCGGGCACCGCCGGGGCGACGCCGAGGCGGGCGTGCAGGCGGGTGGCGACGAGCGGCATGCGGCTGGAGCCGCCGACGAGCAGGAGCGCGGCGAGTTCGCCGGGGGCGACGCCCGCGCGTTCGACGGTGCGGCGGGTCTCGTCCACCGCCCGCGACACGAGCGGATCGGCCAAGGACTGCAGCTCGTCGCGGGTCAGGTGCAGGCCCATCGGGTTATGGCCCGGCAGCGCCACCGGGGCGGTCGAGGTCCGCGACAGCATCTCCTTCGCGGCGCGCACCTCGCCCCAGAAGGCGAGCCGGTCACGCAGGTCAGCGGTCGTCTCGGGCTCCGAGAGCCGCTGCCACAGTGCAGGATCGCGGCCTGCGACGATCCGGCCGAGGTGCGCGGCGAGCGCCATGTCGACGTCGAGGCCGCCGAGGTCGTCGAGGCCGCCGACCGCGAGGGTCCGGAACCGCCCGGACTGGTCGTCCTCGCGGCGCACGACGGCGACGTCGAACGTGCCGCCGCCGAAGTCGAAGATGGCGACCGCGCCGCCGCGCGGCACGTCCTGGCCGAGGATCTCCGCGCAGTACGTTGCGGCCGCAATGGGTTCGGCGAGCAGCCTGACCTGCCCGAACCCGGCGATCGAGGCCGCGCGTTCCAGCGAGGTGCGCCGGACCGGGCCCCAGTCCGCAGGATAGGTGAGGACGGTCTGGGTCGGGCGCTGGCCGGAGGCGACGGCGGCTTCGGCGACGCGCCGCAGGCCGGTGGCCAGCAGTTCCTCGACGGGGACCTCGCGGTCGCCGAGCAGCACGGCACTGTCGTCGATGCGGCGCTTGGGATGCGGCTCGAACCGGGCGGGGTCGGCGGCGGCGAGCCGCTGGGCGTCGCGTCCGGTGTGGAGTTCGCCGTCGGCGTCGAGGTACACGCCCGACGGGAGGAGCGGCGAGCCGTCGAACAGCAGGGAGCGGGGTTCGTGGCCTTCGCGGCCGACGACGGCGACGGTGTGGGTGGTGCCGAGGTCGACGGCGAGCCAAACGGGGGTCTGCAAGCGGGTCCTACTCTTGGGCGGGGCGGAGGGGGCGGGGACCGGCGATCCTCCGCGAGGATATCGCGGTGTCGGACCCTGGATCTACAGTGGCACGTACGACCGACACCGCTACTGGACGGGGATCATATGGGCGCTTGGGGATACGGGCCGTTCGAGAACGACGCGGCCCTCGACTTCGTCGGCGACCTGGCCGACGCCGGTCCGGGCCTGGTCAGGGCCGGCCTGCTCGCGGCGATGCGGGCGGTCGCCGACAGCGGGGACTACCTCGAGGGCCCGGAGACCGACGCCGCCCTCGCGGCGGCCGTGCTCGTCGCGTCCCGCCTGGGCGCGGACCCGGGGAGCGCCTCGGCTGCGGAGCTGCTCGCGTCCCACCCGTTCGAGGCGGACGGCGAGCTGCGGCTCGAAGCGCTCCGCGTCCTCGACCGGCTCGCGGACCCGCGCGACAACGAGTGGCACTACCTGTGGTCCGACGCGGGCTCGCTCGGCAAGGTGCTGGAGCTCCTTGCGCCCTACCGGGAACGGCTCGCCGCGGCCGGTTCCTGAACCCGGCCGCGGCCTCCCCGTTCACGGCCGGAGCGCGGTGAGGACCACCAGTTCCGACTCGTCGTGCGGCAGGTACCGGACCTGCACGACACTGCCCGGCTGGAGCTGCGGCAGGGCGCCCGCGTCGACCGGCTTGCGCTGGTCGAGGTCGAACGTGGTCTGGTCGGCGCGGGTGACGCGGAACTTGAGGTCCATGACGGCGCGGTCGCCCTGGATCTCGCCGGTGGGGGCCATGGCGAGCACGACCGCTTTCGCTTCGACGCCCTGCTCGGCGATCTGCAGCTGCCGGGGCGTGGTGAGCCCCTTCGCGACGCGCACCCGGTCGATGACGGCCTGCATCTCCTGCTGCGGGGCGTCGGCGGCGATGGCGATCTTCCCGTCGGTGCTGCCGGGCCGGTACCGGACGGGCAGGACCGCGCCGGGGACGACGGCCGCGAGCTCGGTGATGTCGATGATGGCTTTGGCGACGCCCCGGAACGACTGGCCGTCCATGGTGTCGACGTCGAAGAGGATCTCCAGCTGCGGCTGGTCGTTGATGCTCAGGCCGGTGCGGGTGGCGGAGACGATGGTGCCCATGGCGAGCGGTGCGCCTTCGAAGCCTTTCGCGGTGAGGCCGCGCATCTCGCGGAGCGCGCCGTCGGCCATGCGGGAGATGGAGAACATCGGGAGGACGATGAGGAGGATGATCGGCCCGGCCATCCACCCGTTCACCCACGGGACGATGCTGTCGCTGGTGAGACCGGTGATGACGTACATGATGGTGAGCGGGCCGCCGATGATGGCGCCGATGACGCCGATTGCCTTGAACATGAGGTGTTCCTTTCGGTTTGGTGGTTTCAGTTTCGGGTCGCGACCGGCCCTACCGGTCACAGGTTTCGGTCAGCCGAGGCCGATCGGGACGCGCCCGATCGAGCCGCTGGGGGCGACGATCACGAGGTCGGAGAGCCAGGAGGAGCCTTCGGGTGCGGCGATGACGGCCGTGTAGCCCGCGGGGCTCGTGAGCGCCCGGCCGAGGCGGCTGCCGGTGTCGAGCGACGCGGTGACCTGGCCGGTGCCGAGGTCGACGACGTGCAGCGCGTACGCCTCCGCGCCCGGTTCGGTCCGGTGCTCGACGAGGACGTGCCCGGAGGCGGCCCCGGCGGCGGCCTGGGCGCCGAGCCCGGTCCACAGGTCCTGGCCTGCGGCGGCCGCGTCCTCCATGGCTTCGGCGATGAGTTCGTCCACGTCGATCTCGATGGACGCCATGTCGATCCTGGCGGTCTGGTCGAGGACGATCCCGGCTTCGTAGAACACGCGGGTCCCCAGGGCGCGTTCGCCTTCGGGCCCGGTGACGACGAGGCCGCCGCCGAGCGCGCCGTCGGCGGCCGGCTCGATCCGGACCGTGCTCTCCCCGTCGGCCAGGAGCGCTTCGGTGCTGGTCATCCCGCCGATGTCGGGCACGGTGCCCTCCGCGAACAGCAGGCCCGACCAGGTGGCGGCGGTGTCAGCGTCGGCAGGCACCGCCGCAAGCTCGTCAAGCGCGATCGTGTGGATGCCGCCGTTGACATCGAGCGCGACCACGGCCCCGAGGCCCGGATCGAACGCGTAAGCCGCCCCCGAGACCGACTGGGAGCCTTCAAGACCGGGAATGTCACCAGGTGCGGTGACCGTGGCGCCGTCGGCGAGGTCGAGGATCATCAGCCCGTCATCCGAGGCGACATACGCGTACTGCTCCCCCGCCGCGACCACGGCCGCCTTCCACGACAACTCCTCAGCCAGCCGCACATCCCAAGCGGTGTCGCCCGTCGCGAGATCGACGGCGGCGAGCCGGACCTCGAACATCTCGTTCCCCAGCGACGAAATGAAGTCCCCGGAACCGGTGCGGTCGTAGGGCACGAGCGCGAGTTCGCTGCCGCCGTACGTCGCGAACCCGATCCCGGACTGGATCGCGATGTCCGGTTCGGGCGCGGTCAGGTACTCGCCGCCGATCGCGAACGCGCCGATCCCCAGGCTCATCACCATCACCGACCCGAAGATGCCGAGCCCGCGCGACCGGTGGGGCTTCGGCGTCACCGGGTGCGTCGGCGTCCCATACGGGGAGTGCACGGGCGGCTGGTGGGGCGGGAACGGGCGGGCCGAGGAGTATCCGGGGACGTGGCTCATGACGGGCCTCCTTCTTGGGTCCCGTCAGCATCGCCGCGCTCCGGCCGCTACCGATCACAACTTTCCGGCGGCCGCGTCCGACTAGACTTCGCGTCATGGTGCAGCGCATCCCGGCCGGGGCGGCCGTGCCCCGGGGCATGCTCATCGCTGACGCGTGGGCGCAACTCGGCGATGCCGTTGCGCCCCTGAGCAACGCGTCCGGCCGCCCGCTCGCGCGCACCGTGAAGCTCCTCCTCGACCCGCTCGTCCTGCGCCCCACGCTCAACCCGCGGTTCGCGGGCGGCCTCATCGGCGTCGAACACGTCGACGAACTGCGCCGAGCGCTCCTCGAAGCGGGACCGGCCCTCGCCGCGACCGCCGCCTGGTTCCAGCTCCTCAAGAAAGCCCGACGGCGCGCTGGCGTCACCGAAGGCAACCCGCAGGACCTCTACTTCCAGCGCTGCTACGAACTCGCCCACGAACACGGCGACCCGCGCCGGCTTCCCGACGCGGAGACGATCGCCGCCGAGACCGTCGCCGAAGTCCGAGCCGGACGCGGCGACGTCACCGTCGACCGCCTGCGCCACTTCATGACCGATCCCGACCAGGTCGTCAAACTCGCCGGACTCCTCCAGAACGCCTGGGACGACCGCCCCGAACCGCAACCCGCGTCACCAGACGGGTTGACCGCGTTCCTCGACACCTGTGCAGCCGAGCCCGACGAACACCTGTGGAACACCTTGGTGGACAAAGCGATCGGCACCGCAGCAGCCGCCCGCCTCGACGAGCCGAGGATCGCCCTCGACTACGGCCTCACCGCCCAGGACCGCCCGGCCCCGCCCCAACTCGGCGACCGCGCCTCGAAACGCCGCCTCCCGCCGCCCTTCGACAGGTCCATCATGGAACGGCTCTTCGCGGCGTTCACCTCGGCGTTCCACCGCGAATCCATGGCCGACATCCCGGCCATGGTCGTCGGCGAGATCCACCGCTCCGCCGCACCTTGGCAGCTCGCCGACGAACCGAGCCGCATCGCCATGGCCCTCGGCCGCGACGCCAGCGCGGGCATCGGGGGCGGCGCCAGCGCGGGCATCGGGGGCGGCGCCCCGACCTCTGATGCCAACGCGCACTTGATGGCCCGCTACGCCCGCGAAGCGTACGTCCACGCCGTGCTGCGGCAGCCCGACCCCGAATCGGCGGGCGTGCCCGAAGACCTGCGGCGCGAGATCCTGCACGTCCGGGCGCCCTACCTGCGGCGCTTGTGGGCGCGGCTGCACGGCCGCGAACTGCGCGGCGAGGCGACCGCCGCGGACGCGGTGTGGGACCTGCTCGACGGCGTGTTCCGGTCGGTCCTCCTCGACCAGCGCGACCGGCTGCGGCGCCTCCTCGAACGCGAAGGAGGCCGGGCATGACCGTGTTCGAGGTCGGGCGCGTCCGCGCCGTGATCATCGTCGGCACCTGGCAGTCGAACCCGCCCGGGGTGGTGCGCCCGCTGCCGGAGCGCACAGCACTCGTGGAGGCGCGCGGTGCACTGCTGTACTGGGACGTCCTGGACCGCAACGCACATCCGGCCGCCGAGATCCACGACGAACGCCTCGCCGCCGACTGGCTCTGGGAACTCTACGGCCCCGAGGCGGCCAGCGCGATCCTGAACGTCTCCGGCCCGGTCGACACCGAGTGGGAGTCCCCGGTGCTCGACGCCGCCAGGCGGCTGGCGCACCTCCGCTGGGCCGAGGCATGGTGGCCGTCCTCGCACGCGGCAGGCCTCCCCGCCCTGGACACCGGTCTGCTCCGTGCCGAAGCCGCTTGGCGCACAGCCGCAGTCGAACACCTCCTCGACGACGAGGAAGCGGTCGAACGGGCCCTGGCCGAAGCCGACACGACACCAGTGGAAGCACTAGCGGACGACCCCGAACTGGGCGCCGCGCCACTCGCAGCCGCGCTCCAGGAGCTCGCCGAAGACTACGGCGTCGAGCTGCGGCACGAAACCGTGCAGCTCCGGCGGGAAGACTGGGCGCTGGCCGCAGGCGGATCGTCTTTCGATGCAGCGGCGCTGGCGAGCGGCGGGGCGCCGGTGGACTGGGCGATGGTGCCGCAAGGCCTGGTCGATGCCGCCGACGGCGCTTCCTGGGCGCTGCACCAGAGTTCAGGCGGCCTCCAGATCACCGTCACCGTCCAGGCCGCTCCTGAAGCCCGCGACTTCCGGTTGACCGCCCGCATCGGCGACGTCGAAATCGATCTCCACCTCGACCCGGACACCGGCGCCTTCACCGGCGAAGCCGAAGCGCCGCAGACATTTCTACTACTCCCCGCTGCCCGCCGCGTCCTGCACGTCTTCTCCCCCGATTTCACCGTGGGCGACGAATGGAACGACCCCCGGGACGCGCCGCACCGGGCCGACCTCATCGAATACGCCCGGGAACGCCTCACCGACCCCGAGGCGAGCCTCGCCGAGCGCGCCGCATGAGCGACGACGACCTGATCGGCTTGCGCGGCAAAGAGTCCAGCGGCCCGCGCTGGGCCGCGTTCCGTGAACTGAACAACGCCGCCGGGCGCATGGTCGGCGAAGGCCGCGTCACCGAGGCGACCGCGAAGTTCGAGGAGGCCTACCGGCTGACCTTGGTCGACGACCTCGACCCGGCCGGGTTCGACTGCCGCGCCAGGGTGCTGGGGAACCTCTCCTCCGTTGCCGAGAGCCGCGGCGACACCGCCGAATCCCTGCGCTTCGCCGCCGAAGCGCTCATCGCCTGCGCTCGCGCCGAACACGAGGTCGGCGACAGGTACGGCACCGTGGCGGTCCGGACCAACGTCCTCATCCAACGCGCCCAGACCTTCCAGCTCCTCGGCCGCCTCGACGAAGCGCTCGCCGATCTCGATGCGGCCCTTGACCTCAACGCCGTGAACGACCCGGACGGCGACAACCCGCTGCTGGCGTTCTCGCTCCAGAACACCCGCAGCGTCCTGCTCATCGGCCTCGAACGCCTGGAGGAGGCCGAGGCCGCCGCGCGACGCGCACTCGAACTCGCGACCGCCCACGACCCGCGCCTCGCCGCGCACCCGTACACGAACCTCGGCCTGATCGCACAGGCCACGAACGACCACGACGCCGCCATGTCGTACCTTCACCTGGCCGAGCAGATCCACACGGCCACAGGCGACACCGTCCAAGCCGCCCTCGCAACCGCCAACCAAGGACGCATCGCCGCCCGCCGAGGCGACCTCGACACCGCCGAACAGCTCCTCGCCAGCGCCGAGCAGGCGTTCCTCGACGGTCAACAGCCGCTCCGCGCCGCCGAGATCCGCTACAGCCGCGCCCACGTCGCGTTCCAGAACGGCGCGACCGACCTCGCGCGCTCCCTACTCCCGCAAGCGATCGAGGCGCTGCGGGACGCGGGCCACGCCACGATGCTCGCCGAAGCCCTCGGCGTCCACGGCGACATGCTCGCAGCCGACACCGACTTCAAGGCGGCCGAGCACGCCTACCTCCAAGCCCGGGAGCTGTACGAGGCCACGGGAGCGCGGTACCACCTCGCACGCCTCGACATGCGGCGCGCCTTCGCCGCCACGGCCGAGTGCGAACGCACCAGGAACTACCTGAAACAGCAACGGCTGCTTCGCAAAGCGCTCGATCTCTCGCTCCCCTCGGCCCTCGCCACCGACGCGATCCGCCACACGTACGCGCCCGGCCGGGCCCGCGAGCAGTGGGCGGCCACCGTGGCGATCCCGGCCATGGCGCACGCCCTGCACCTGGCGACGGCCATCCGCGACGGCGCCCTCGTCTCCGAACTCCTGGAACACATGAGCGCGACAGTCTCCCTCCACGCACCGCCCCACGCCGCCGAGTACACGGCCGGGGCCGAAGCACTCGACGTCCCCGCCTCTAGCGTCGAAGCCGACCGGCTGTCCTTCGCGGCATCGGCGTTCGTCACCGGCTCCTCGGCGGATTTCCCGACCCCGCAGTTCGCGCTCCCGCCCCGCCTGCGCGTCAACCCGAACCGACCGTCCTCTCTGGAACCCTGGATCGAGGAGACCGAACGGCGCTACGGCTTCGCGATCCGCTCCGGGCAGGTGGTGGACGCATGGTGAGGCCGACCGTCCAACTGAAGCTCGTCGACACCGACAACCTGTTCTACTCCTGGCGTTGGGAACACGACCTCGGCGCGATCCAGAACATCATGGTCCCCGGCGAAACCGTCCGGCCGGTGCTGGACGAACTCGCCCAGGCCCTCCCGACCCCGCTGCCCGGCGAAACCGTCGACCAGGCCCTGGAACGCTCGCTCAACGGCGCGCTCACCGACCGCGACCGCGAATGCGACCTCGCCACCGCTCTCGCCCGGGCGCTCATCCCCCACCGGCTGGCGCACGAACTGAACGCGTATCTGGAACAGGGCCTCCGCCCCCACGTGCGCATCCAGCCCTCCCACGCGACCGGCCAAGTCCCTTGGGAGGCATTGCGGATCGACGAGGGCGAACGCTTCATCACCAGTGCGGACATGTCGGTGCTCCCACCCGCTACCGTCCGCAACGCACCCGAACGCCGGATCAGCCCGTGGCATCCGGGCGGCAACCGGGTGGCAGTGCTCGACCCGCGCGTCCCGGGTGCAGGCGTCGCGCTCGGTTCAGTGCTGGGCCCCGAAGGCGCAGCGCTGGCCGAACGCCTCAGCCTCGCCCAATCCGACTTCCGCCGATCCGACCAGACCCGCGACACGCTCGAACCGCTGCTCGCCGAAGCCTCCCGTTTCCTCTACGTCGGCCACGTCACGACCTCCGCCCACGGCCTCGATGCCCGCCTCCACTTGAGCTGCGGCCCAGCCACAACGGGCCGCGCCGCCGTAGTCGCGGGGCACCGCCCGCTCACGGCGGCCGACATCGTGCTGGGCCACCGCCCCGACGCGCCTCGCGGCTGGCGGATGCCGAACCGGGTCGCGTTCATCGCCTGCGAAAGCGGCGGCGAGGTCCGCTTCGCCGAGCCGGTCGGCCTGGTCGCCGCCGCGATCCACACGGGCGCGCAGTACGTGACCGCGACCCGCTGGACCCTCCCCACCGACGAAGGCATCCGCCGCTTCGCGTCTGACGCAGCCCCGGAAACCACGGTTATCCCCAAGGTGGTCGAGGCTGTGGATAACTCCCACCAAACCCCTGACCCGATTGCGGCCCTGAGCGACTGGCAGCGAACCCGAGCCGCCCGATGGGAGTCCGACGGACGCCTCGAAGACTCGCCGATCATCTGGGCGGCGTTCGGCACGACGTACGGCTAGACAGCCCTGGCAAGTTACCGACCAACAGCCCGTAAACCATTACCCTGAGAGCATCCCGAGCAGAGGAGCGCCCGATGGGCAAGGTAGTCATGTACGCCTCGGTGTCGGTGGACGGTTTCATCGCGGACGAGAACGACCAGCCCGGGCCGCTGTTCGACTGGCTGGTCAGCGGTGACGTGCCGCTGGACGAGAGCGGCGTGCTGCAGGTGTCGCAGACTTCGTACGACTACACCCGGGCGTACTGGGACCAGATCGGGGTGACGGTCGCCGGCCGCCACGTCTTCGACATGACGGACGGCTGGGACGGGACGCCGCCGGGCGGGGTCGACCACGTCGTCGTCGTGACCCACCGTCCGGCGCCCGAGGGCTGGAACCCTGAGGCGCCGTTCCACTTCGCCGACAGCATCGAGGCGGCCATCGCCAGAGCGCAGGAGCTCGCGGGCGACCGCGTCGTCGAGGTCGCCGCTGGCGACGTCGGCGGCCAGTTCCTCGCCGCAGGCCTGGTCGACGAGGTCCGCATGGACGTCGCACCGGTCGTGTTCGGCTCCGGCAAGCGCTACTTCGGCCGGGTCAAAGCCCAGCACCTGCTGGAAGACCCTGCCGAGGCAATCCAAGGCAACCGAGTCCTCCACCTGCGCTACCAGGTCCGCCGCTAACGAGCGGCTTGCCTGTGGGCCTATCGTGCCGCATGCGGCACGATAGGCCCACACGCGTGTTCAGGCGAGATCGCCAAGCAACTCAACCGATTCGCCCTCGATCGCCAGAGCATCGAGAACAACCAGCAGCTGGCTCTCCTCATATCTGAAGTGGGTCTCCATGACCGCGCCGATGCCGTCGAGATGGCGGTGAAGCTCGTCGGGGTCCGCGTCGGAGTCCATGGCGGCGGTGAGCTGGCCGATGAGGTGCTCGAGCATGTTGTGGTCGCTCATGAGGTTGGCGATCACGGGTTTGAGCTCGGGGTGCTCGGCGATGATCTGCGGGAAGAGGCCGCCGTCCTCGCTGCGGTGGTGGCCGGAGAGGGCCGAGCAGAAGCCGCGGCAGAACAGGAGGAGGTCCTGCCCGGCGGTGTCGTCGAACTCGCCGTCGATCGAGCGGCGGGCGAGGTCGAGCGCCTTGCGGAGGCGCTGGTGGACGTTGCGAAGTTGGGTACTGAACGCGACCAGGCGGTCGGTGTCGGAATTTATGGTTGGTGCTCCTTCGAGTTCGGCGCCGCACCCATGGGCGAAAGCGCCGCGACGATTCTATCGGTGCATGCGCGGGCCGCCTATGATCCCGATCATGACCAAGCTCCTACCCCTCCACCGCCGGACAATGACGATCGCCACCGCGATCGTCGCCCAGGTCCAGGACGACCAGCTCACCGCGAAAACCCCGTGCGCCGGTTGGGATCTCTCACAACTCCTCGCCCATATGATCGGCCAGAACCACGGCTTCGCCTCGGCCGCTCGAGGCGAGCCCTTCGATCTGGAAGCCTGGGCCGAGCACCCCATTGCAAGCTCCCCCGGCAAGGCATTCGCGGCCTCGGCGGACGAAGTGGTGGCCGCGTTCGGGTCCCCGGGCGCGGTGAAGCGCAAGTGGCCGATCCTCGTCGGCGCCGACCGCTCGCTCCCGGTCCCGGGGCGGCAGGCGCTCGGCTTCCACTTCATCGACTATGTCGTGCACGCCTGGGATGTGGCCGTGTCGATCGGGCTCAAGCCCGAGTTCGAGGACGACATCCTCACCGCTGTCCTCCCCCTCGCCGAGGAGGTCCCCCTGGACGGCCCCACCCGCAACGGCCCCTATGCGCCCTTCGCCCCGGCCGTAGCGATCGACCCGGGCCCGGGGAAACTCGACCGCCTCCTCGCCATCCTCGGCCGCGACCCGCGCCTTACCACTGACGACCTGCGGCAACGCCAGTTATCCACAGGCAGAACAACCCTCACTCACCCGAGTTATCCACAGGTGGAAACTTTCTGTTGCCACTTCACTACTCAACATGTTGTAGTAGATAGCAAAAACGGAATTAAAAGCCATCTGGCACCGGCGGGATGGCGGCGACACAAGGGGATTCGCGAACGTCGTCATACCGAGGTCACGCGCGGCACTCCAGCCGCGCGTGGT